>NZ_JAALEH010000093.1:0-23211 GCF_011058195.1 Rhodococcus sp. 14C212
GCGTGTGGGGGGTCGGCGGGGTGGGCACCCACATCGTGCAGCTCGCCCGCCTGATCGGTGCCGTGCCGGTCCTCGCGTTCGACATCAATCCCGCGGTGCTGGAACGGGCCCTCGAACTCGGCGCCGACCACGCGTTCGACACCCGCGACCCGGACCTGGTGCAGAAGGTCGCCGAGGCGACCGACGGGAAGATGCTCGACGTGGCCTTCGACTCGGCGGGCGTGAAGGCCACCTTCGACCAGGCCCTGCAGTGCGTGATGACCGGTGGCCGCGTCGTGGTGGTCGGGCTGAGCGGGCAGGAGGCCTCCCTGGGCCCGACCGCCACGTTCGGACTGTCACGCAAGCACGTGATGGGCCACCTCGGTTACAAGAATGTCGACATCGAGACGCTCGCCGCGCTCGTCTCCCGCGGACGCCTGGACATTTCCCGCTCGATCAGCGAGATCGTCCCCCTGGAGAACATCGCCGAGGGCATCGAGAAGCTGCACAATCACATCGGGGATCCGATCCGGATCCTCGTTCAGCCCTGACCTGTCGGAGGCTCGTCGTACCGTCGCCGCATGGGTTACGAATTCCAGGTGACGGTCGATTCCAACGACCCGCACACGCTGGCGAAATGGTGGGCGGCCGCACTGGGCTGGCGGGTGGAGCCGAGTAACGAGGACTTCATCCGCGGCCTGGTCGCCGCCGGCCACGCCCGCGAGGACGACACCGAGACCTTCGAGGGCGTCCTGGTCTGGAAGGCGGGCGCCGCAATCTCCGATCCCGCGGTGCCCGCGCGGCCGCGCGTGCTCTTCCAGCGGGTGCCCGAGGGCAAGACGGTGAAGAACCGGCTGCACTTCGACATCCGGGCCGGGGAGGAACGTGAGGCGCTCGCCGGGCGTCTCGTCGAGGCGGGCGCGACCGTCCTGCACCGGGGCCGGCAGGGGCCGAGTGAGTGGATCACCATGACCGACCCGGAGGGCAACGAGTTCTGCGTCGCGTGAAGCGGCGAACCTACCGATACGCGCGCGGGGTCTTGCCCGTCCACCGCTTGAAGGCGCGCCGGAACGCGCTCGGCTCGGAGAACCCGAGGCGCGCCGACAGCGCGTCCACCGGTTCGCCGCGGCGCAGCCCGGCGATCGCCGTGTCGCGCAGCACCTCCTCGCGCAACTGCCCGAGCGAGGTGCCCTCCTGCCGGAGCAGGCGCCGCAGATGCGGTGCGCTCACCGACAGCATCTCCGCGACTTCTTCGGCGGTCGCCGTGCGGCCCTCGATGCCCGACTCGAAGATCCGGCGCACCTGCGACGCGGCGGTGGAGTCGTAGTCGCGTTCCGACATCATCAGATTCGGCGATTCGCGCAGGTACTCCTCGAGCGTCTCCTCGGTCTGCACGATGGGCGACCGCAGTGCCGCGTTGTCGATCTCGAGCGCCGCCCCGACGGCGTCGAAGGTGACCGGCACCCCGAAGATCGCGTCGTAGTTCTTCGCGAGCACCGGATCGGGCTCGCCGTAGGGAACCGTGACCGCCGCGAGCCGTACTCGTCCGCCGACGAGCCAGGCCGCGAAGCGGTGCAGCAGGATGAGCAGGAAATCGAGGATGACGCGGGTCTTGTCGTCGCACGGCTCCGGCAGCACCACCTCGAGCCGGGTCGTCTGCGGGCCCGGCGTCAGCCGCAGTCTCGGCAGCGTCGGCAGCACGCGGTTGACCTCGATCATCCGTTCGAGGGCCTGCGCGAGGTCCCGGCAGTGGATCAGCGTCAGGCACATCACCCGGAAGGTGCCGCGGGGCACCGGCCCCGGCCCGAGGCCGAACAACTCGTCACCGGTGAGATCCCAGGTCTTCTGCGTGAACCGGGTGACCTGTTCGGGGGTGAGGCGCGCGTGCGGGTGGGCGAGCACCGCGCGACTGATCCGGGCCGCATCCAGGGCCGGGGCCAGATCCACGCCGTTCGCCGCGGCCAGAACCACCGAGCGGCGCACGAAGTCGGAGGGAATGGTGGCGGGGGCGGTCATGTTCAGCCGTGCTCCCGCAGGCCGCGCAGCCGCCGGGCGCCCTCGAGAAGGACCTCGTCGCGCTTGCAGAAGGCGAAGCGCACCAGGTGATTCCACTGCTGGGGGTCGTCGACGAAGGCGCTGACCGGGACCGCGACCGCCCCGATGCGTTCGGGCAGTGCGCGGCAGAAGGCGACACCGTCCGTCGCACCGACGGGGGTGATGTCCGCGCAGACGAAATATGTTCCAGCCGACTCTAATACGCCGAATCCGGCGTCGGCGAGAGCGCCGGAGAGCAGGTCGCGCCTGCGCTGTAGATCGTCGCGCTGGGCGGCGATCCACGGCTGCTCGTGGGTCAGCGCATACGCGACGGCGGGCTGGAACGGCGCCCCGGCGACGAACGACATGAACTGTTTCGCCGCGCGTACCCCGTCGATCAGTTCGCGGGGGCCGAGCGCCCACCCGATCTTCCAGCCGGTGACGTTGAACGTCTTCGCGGCGCTGGACACGGTGACGGTGCGTTCGGCCATGCCGGGCAGCGACGCGAGCGGCCGGTGCCGGCGGCCGTCGAACACCAGGTGCTCGTACACCTCGTCGGACAGCACCAGCAGGTCCCGCTCACAGGCCAGTTCCGCGAGCGCGCCGAGCGCCGCGTCGTCGTAGACCGTGCCCGTCGGGTTGTGCGGGGTGTTGACCACGAGCATGCGGGTGCGCTCGGTGACCGCGGCGCGCAGCGCGTCCACGTCCAGGACGAACCCGGACCCCGCGCGGGCGAGCGGCACCGTGCGGCGGCTCGCCCCCGCCAGCGCCACGGACGCGGCGTAGGAGTCGTAGTAGGGCTCGGTGAGCAGCACCTCGTCGCCCGGTTCGACGAGACCGAGGATGGCGGCGCTGATCGCCTCGGTGGCGCCGACGGTGACGAGGACCTCGGTGTCGGGGTCGTGCTCGAGCCCGTACCGGGCGGCGCGGTCCGCTGCGATCGCCCGGCGCAACTCGGGCGTGCCCGGCCCGGGCGGGTACTGGTTGACGCCGTCGGCGATGGCCTGGCGCGCGACGTCGAGCATCGCGCGGGGGCCGTCCGTGTCGGGAAAACCCTGGCCGAGGTTCACGGCGTCGTGCGTAACGGCCAGGGCGGTCATCTCGGCGAAGATCGTGGACGCGAACGGGCGCAGCCTTTCGACGGTGCGGACCCGACGTGAGGACGCGATTTCTGCCATTTCTGCAGCTTAGCCGCGCCCTTCCCGGCCTCCGGCGGCGGTCGTGTCACATCCGGCGGGGCTGTCTCGTCCGAAGAGATGAACGGCCCCGCTCGGGGCCCGGGGAACGGAGTAAGGTCATGGCGCGCATTCCCGCGGTGACACCGGCCGAGGCCGGCGTCACGACGAAGATCGCCTACCGGGTGGCCCGGCGCCGCTTCGGGGAGGTGCCCGAGCCGTTCGCCGTCTACGCCCACCATCCGGCGCTGATGCGGGCGAACGCCGTGCACGAGACGCTCGTCGAGCGCGCCTCGACGGCGCTGCCGTCCCACGTCCGCGAGCTCGCGGTGTACCGGGTGGCCTGGAGCGTCGGGTGCTCCTGGTGCGTCGACTTCGGCACGATGCTGCAGCGGCTCGACGGGCTCGACGTGGACCGCCTCGAGCACATCGCCGACTACGCGACCTCCGACGCCTACAGCGACGACGAGCGTGCGGCGATCGCGTACGCCGACGCCATGACGGGAGCCGGCGGGGCCGGCGGTGCGGCCGTCGCGGTGACGGACGAGCAGGTCGCCGACCTCGAGCGCCGCTTCGGGCGGGCCGGGGTGGTGGAACTGACGTACCAGATCGCGCTCGAGAACATGCGGGCCCGGATGAACTCGGCCCTGGGAATCCACGAGCAGGGTTTCAGCACCGACGCGTGCCGGGTGCCGTGGCTGCAGGACGACGCGGCTCAGGGCAGCACGAGCTGACCGATGGGACCCGGATTCCAGGCGATCTCCCACCGGAATCCGTCGGGGTCCGCGAAATACCCTGTGTAACCGCCCCACTCGCGCTCGACCGCGCCGGAGACCGGATCGGCTCCGGCGCGGCGGGCGGTATCCAGCACCCGGTCGACGTCCGCTCGGTCGGCGACGTTGTGGGCGAGCGTCACGGGCGGGACACCGCCGCGCTGAACGGGGCCGACCTCGGCCGCGAACTGCCGTTCGTCCCACAGGGACAGGACGAGGTGCGGGCCGACCTGGATCATCACCACCTCGCCGGGCACGTCGACGACCGGGGTCCAGCCGAGTCCGTCGACGTAGAAGCGCCGGGTGCGATCGAGGTCGGCGACGGCGAGAGTGACGAAGCTCAGTCGTTGCTCCATGGCCGAAGCCTAGGCGTGTCCGTCCCGGACACGGAAGCCTAGGCGTGTCCGTCCCGGACACGCGAGTGCGGATGGGCGACACTGTTCGTGGTGTCTCGTTCGCGGACCCGACCGCGGCCGGACACGGATACTGGGAGGCGCCATGGCCGGTGGTTTCGTGCCTGTTCCGGACTGGTTCAGCTGGGAGAATCACGACTGCGGCGTCGCCGTCGCCGACATCGACGGTGACGGCGCACCGGACGTCGTCGCTCTCATGATCGACAACCCGCGAGAGCAGAACACCGGCTGGTACCGGGTCGGACACGGGCTGGCCGCCGACGGAACGGTGCGCAGCTGGGAGTCCTGGATCCCCGTTCCCGATTGGTGGGGCTGGGAGAACCAGGGCGCCGGTATCGCCGTCGCGGACCTCGGCGGTACCGGCTCGCTCGACCTCGTCGTCTTCGTCGTCGACAACCCGCCCGGCCAGAATTCCGGATACTTCCGCATCGGCCGCGACCTGGCCGCCGACGGAACGGTCACGGGAGGATGGACGCCGTGGATCGCGGTCCCGGACTGGTACGGGTGGGAGAACCAGGGCGCCGACATCGCGATCACCGACCTCGACGGCTTGCCCACCCTCGTGGTCTTCGTCGTCGACAACCCGCCCGGCCAGAACAGCGGACAGTTCCGGCTGGGCCGGGGGCTCACGCCCGAGGGAACGCTGACCGCCGGCTGGACGCCCTGGGTGCCCGTGCCGGACTGGTACGGCTGGGAGAACCAGGGTGCGGGCATCGCCGTCACCGACCTCGACGGCGACGGCCGGCCCGAACTGATCGTGCTCGCCGTCGACAATCCGCCGGGGGAGAACGGTGGTCACTACACGATCGGCTGGGGTCTGGACGGATCCGGTCACGCCCTCGACGGCTGGAGTGTGTGGTCCACCGTCCCGGCATGGGGGTTCTGGGAGAACCAGGGTGCGGCAGCCGCAGTGCTGGATCGGGGCGACGGTTCCCGGCCCGAACTGGTCGTGCTCGCGACGGACAACCCACCGCAGCGCAACACCGGATACCTCCGCGTGGTCGAACTCGTCACGGACGTCGACGAGGCGCCCGACCTGGGCCTCTGGCGCCTGCTCGACTTCGGCACCGAGATCAATCCCGTGCACGCGGCGCTGCTGCACACCGGGGACGTGCTCTTCTTCGCAGGCTCCGGGAACGATCCCGACCACCATGCGGCACACCGATTCCGCACCAGAGTCTGGCACTACCCCGCTCCCGAACTCGACGCTCCGCCCACACCGATCGACCTGTTCTGCGTCGGGCAGGCGTTTCTTCCCGACGGGCGCCTTCTCGCGGCCGGGGGCACCGAACGGTACGACCCGTTCTACGGTCTGAAGGACGCGCTCGTCTTCGATCCGGTCACGGGGGAGTGGTCGGCGACCGCCGACATGGCGTACGGGCGGTGGTATCCGACGCTGGTCGCCCTCGGCGACGGGGACGTGGTCGCGGTGTCCGGACTCGGCGCCGACAACCATCTCTCGGTGGTTCCCGAGCGGTACGCCGCGGCGACCGCGACGTGGTCGGAACTGCCGTCGCCGGGCCCGATCCCGATGTATGCGCACCTGTTCCTGCTCGCGGACGGCCGGATCTTCTATTCCGGCGGTCAATACGGCGGTAACAACGGGATGCGGCCGTCCGTGTGGGATCCCGATACGGGCCACGTCACCGCCGTGGACGGCCTGGCTGTGCCCGGTTCCCGTAATCAGGCGGCGAGCGTGCTGCTACCGCCGGCCCAGCAGCAGAAGGTCATGATCCTCGGCGGCGGGGGATTCGACCTGCACAGTCCTGCCCCTGCACTCGCCGACACGCGGATCGTCGACCTCACCGAACCGGAGCCCACCTATCGGCCCGGTCCCCCGATGGCCCATGCCCGCATGCATCTGAGCGCGGTGCTGCTCCCGGACCGCACGGTGCTCGCCACGGGTGGTTCGGCGGTGGAGGAGACGGCGCACGGCGCGCCGCCCCATGCGGAGATCTACCGGCCCGCCACCGGCGTGTGGACGCACACCGCGCCCTCCCGGGTGCCCAGGCTCTACCATTCGGTCGCCCTGCTGACCCCCGACGGGAAAGTGGTCACCGCCGGCTCGAATCCGGCCCGCAAAACGGAGGACCTGCGTATCGAGATCTACTGGCCCCCGTATCTGTTCCACGGCGACCGGCCGACACTCGAGCCGGCCGCCACCGAGGGCGGATACGGGGGAACCGTTGCCGCGACCGTGCACACGCGCGGCTCTCTGCAGGCGGTCGGCCTGATCCGTCCGGGCGCCTGCACCCACTCGTGCGACAGCGAGCAACGCCTGGTCGACGTCGCGTTCACCGCCGGAGCGGGTGGATCGGTCACGCTGCACCTGCCCACCGACCCCGACCTCGCGCCGCCGGGGTGGTACCTCGTGTTCGCGGTCGACGAGCGCGAGGTGCCCTCGGTCGGCCGATGGCTGCACCTGGGGTGAAACCGACCGCACCGTCCGGTCGACGGATTCGGTCCGGTTCGCTATGCCCGGTCGTCGTCTCCGCGGTCGAGCAGGACGCCGCGGAGCTTGTCGGGATTCGCCATGTCGTAGGCCGCCCAGACCCGCCCGTCGCGGACCGTGCAGCCGACGACCCGGCCGGCGAAGGCGCGGTGGGTTCCGTCGCCGGGGGAGCCGACGCTGACGAACCCGCGTTCGCCGTTGACGAGCGCCGGTGTGCCGGCGAGGAACGCCTCGGCGCCGTAACGCTGCATCAGGCCCAGGAAGAACCGGGCGAACCGTTCGGCGCCGACGACGACGTTGATCGCGGTGCGGGTGGTGCCGCCCGCGTCCCCGATCACCCGGGCATCGGGATCGAGTGCCGCGACCACCGCCGCGAGGTCCCCGGAGGCGAGGGCGGTCATCAGCCGCTGCACCGCCTCGGCGTGCTCGGCGGCCGGCACCGGTGGCGGCGCGGCCGCAACGGCCCGCCTACCGCGGGAGGCGAGCTGGCGCGCGGATGCCGGCGTGACGTCGAGAATGCCGGCGATCTCGTCGAACGGCACGGCGAACCCGTCGTGCAGGACGAAGGCCACGCGCTGGGCGGGGGTGAGCGTGTCCAGCACGACCATCGCCACCATCCTGCTGTCCTCGTGCCGCACAACGGCTTCCAGCGGATCCGGGGGTGCCGATCCGCCGAGCGGGGTGACGATCGGTTCGGGCAGCCACTGGCCGACGTAGTTCTCCCGGCGCGCCGTCGCCGACCGCAGCCGGTCGAGGCACAGGCGTCCGACGACGGTGGTCAGCCACGCCCGCAGATCGTCGATCCGGTCGGTGTCGGCGCCGTCGAGGCGCAGCCACGCGTCCTGGACCGCGTCCTCGGCGTCGGCGACGCTGCCGGTCAGCCGGTAGGCGACGGAGAGCAGGTGCGGCCGATGCTGCTCGAAGGCGTCGGCGAGCACGGCGGTGCGCATGGGGCGATCGTACCGACCGGCGGCGGGATCGCGACCGATACGGCACCGGACCGAACATGTCAAGGGATCCGCACACGGATGCGCCGAAGCGTTGACCCGGCGCGGCTGCCCGGGACAGACTTTCGGAGTCCGATCGCCGCAGAAGGAGTCCACCGTGTACGAGTGTCCGGACTGTTGTCGCTGACCCTCCCGGTGTAGCCCGGCGTGCCGGCCCGTCCGGCCGCCGTCGCGCGATCTTCCGTTGCCGCACCGCGAATCCCGGTTGCGCGTACGCCTTCGCTGTCGCCGCGCGCCGCATTTCTCCGTGCCCGCCCTGCCGGGCCTCTTCGTCGAACGTAAGGGACAACTCTCGCGATGTCGTATTCCACGCTGCGCAGCCGACTGGTCCGGTCGGCTGCGGTCGCAGCCACTCTCGTCACCCTCGCCGCGGGGGTCGCGGCCTGCTCCTCGGGGTCGGAGACCACCACCACGGAAGACGGTCGCACCGTCCTGCGCTATCAGGGCTCGGCCGGCCAGGTCACCTATCCCGAACTCGCGGAGAACCTCGGCTACTACGAGAACGTCGCGCTGGACTGGGTGGGCGACACCACCAGCGGTCCGCAGGACATCCAGTCCGCGGCCACCGGCCAGACCGAGTTCGGCGGCGCATTCAACGGCGCCGTCATCAAGCTCGCCGCCGCCAACTCACCGATCACGTCGGTCATCAGCTACTACGGCTCCGACAAGGAGTCGTTCAACGGCTACTACGTGCTCGAGGACAGCCCGATCCGCACCGCCCGGGATCTGATCGGCAAGAAGGTGGGGATGAACACGCTCGGTGCCCACCACGAGTTCCTCGTCCGCGAATGGCTCGCCCGGCAGGGACTGACCCCGGACGAGATCGAGCAGGTCGAACTGATCGTCGTGCCCCCGGTGAACACCGAGCAGGCCCTGCGGGAAGGGCAGATCGACGTGGGCACCCTCGGCAGCGTGTTCCGCGAGACCGCGGTCTCGCGCGGCGGACTCCGTCCGCTGTTCACCGACGAGTCCCTGTTCGGGGCGTTCAGCTACGGCACGTACGTCTTCCGAGACGACTTCATCGCCGAGAACCGGGACGCGGTGGCGGATTTCGTGCAGGGCACGGCGCGGGCCGTTCGCTGGGCGCAGACCACCCCACGCGACGAGGTCATCGCCGAGTACAAGGAGATCATCAACGGCCGCGGCCGCAACGAGAACACCGACCTCGTCGAGTTCTACAAGAGCCCCGGCGTCGCCGGGCCGGGCGGGACGATCACGGAACAGGAGATCCGGACCTGGCTCGACTGGCTCGCCCGGAACGGCGAACTGCCCGAGGGCACGTTCACCCCGGCCGACATCTACACCAACGAATTCAACCCCTACGCCAACGGCACCTACGAACCGTCGAGCGGTCCGAACGGTGAACCCGTCGAGGAGGCGAAATGAGCACCACCCCGAAGCTCCGACTCGAGCACGTGACCAAGCAGTTCCCGGTCCGCGGTACGGACACCGCGTTCACTGCCCTCGACGATGTCAGCCTCGACCTGGACGACGGTGAGTTCCTCGTCCTCGTCGGTCCCAGCGGCTGCGGCAAGTCCACGCTGCTCGACCTTCTCGGCGGGCTGAGCAGCCCGACGTCGGGACGGATCCTGCTCGACGGACAGCCGATCTCCGGGCCGGGCCTGGACCGGGGCATCGTCTTCCAGCAGTACGCGCTCCTGCCGTGGCGCACCGCGCGGCACAACATCGAATTCGGCCTCGAGGCGAAGGGCCTGCCCCGGCGACAGCGCCGCGCGCTGGCCGAGCACTACCTCGAGCTGGTGGGGCTGGGCGGGTTCGGCGAGCGCTATCCGCACGAGCTGTCCGGCGGCATGAAACAGCGCGTCGCGATCGCCCGGAGCCTGGCGTTCGACCCCGAGGTGCTCCTCATGGACGAGCCGTTCGCCGCCCTCGACGCGCAGACCCGGGAGTCGTTGCAGGACGAGCTGTTGCGGATCCGGCACGAGACCGGCAAGACCATCCTGTTCATCACCCACGGCATCGACGAGGCGATCTACCTCGGACAGCGCGTCGCCGTGCTCACCTCCCGGCCCGGGCGGGTCAAGACCGTCGTGGACATCGACATCGATCGCACCGTCGACGACGTCCGGTCCGGCGAGGCATTCCGACACTATCGACACCGGATCTGGTCGTTGCTGCACGCGGAGGTCGAGCGCGCGCAGCACCACGAGTTCGGTGCCGCAACCCAGGAGGCGCAGCATGTCTAGTCCGAGCGCCACGCTGATCGACCCCGTCGAGCTTGACGGGGCCCTCGCGGAGCAGCGACCCGCGCCGGCCCTGCCCGCCCCGGGCGCCGGGACCGGACGCCGGGTCGGTGCCCTCGTGTGGCGCGGTGTGAAGCCGGCCCTCGCGATCCTCGCCTTCCTCGCGGTCTGGGAGACCGCGCCCCGGCTCGGGCTCGTCGACGAGGTGTTCCTGCCGCCCTTCACCGTGGTCGCGGAGGCCTTCACCCAGCTGATCGGGAGCGGCCGGCTCGCCGAGCACCTCGGCGCCAGCCTGTCCCGGGCCGTCACCGGTTTCGTGATCGCGGTGCTCGTCGCGATCCCGCTCGGGGTGGCGATCGGCTGGTACCGGCCGGTGGCCGAGTTCCTCGATCCGATCCTCGAGCTGTTCCGCAACACCGCCGCGCTCGCACTGCTGCCCGTGTTCATCCTGATCCTGGGCATCGGCGAGACCTCGAAGGTGGCGCTGGTGATCTACGCGAGCACCTTCCCGATCCTGCTCAACACCGTCTCCGGCGTGCGCACCGTGGATCCGCTGCTGGTCAAATCGGCCCGTTCCCTCGGTCTGCCTTCCCACCGCCTGTTCCAGAAGGTGATCCTGCCGGCTGCCGTGCCGACGATCTTCACCGGCATCCGGATGGCTGCGGCCTCGTCGATCCTCGTGCTCATCGCGGCCGAGATGGTCGGCGCCAAAGCAGGTCTCGGCTATCTGATCACCGCCTCGCAGCTCAACTTCCAGATCCCGAACATGTATGCCGGCATCGTCGCCATCTCCCTCGTCGGTCTGACCTTCAACGGGATCCTCGTCGCAGTCGAGCGCCGGCTGTCCCGCTGGCGCGCAGACCGGTAGCCCCTCCGTTCCCACGCACCCGAAGAGGTTGTCATGTCCCAGTCCCCGAAGCAGTTCCACCTCAACGCCTTCCTGATGGGGGTCGGCCACCACGAGGCCGCCTGGCGGCACCCGCGCACCGACGAGCGCCGCGTCCTCGACGTCGCGCACTTCCAGGAGCTCGCACAGATCGCCGAACGCGGCAAGCTCGACTCGGTGTTCTTCGCCGACGGCCTCGCGACCGGTCCCCGCGTGGAACACAACATCCAGGCGATCTTCGAGCCGATCACCCTGCTGTCCGCGATGGCCGTCGTCACCGAGCGGGTGGGCCTGATCGCGACCGCGTCGACCGGCTACAACGAGCCGTTCAACCTCGCCCGCAAGTTCGCCTCGCTCGACCACATCAGCCACGGCCGCGCCGGCTGGAACATCGTGACCTCGGGCGGCGCCGACGAGGCGGCCAACTTCGGCTACGACGAGACACCGGACCACGCCGGCCGTTACGACCGCGCCGCCGAGTTCGTCGACGTCGCCGTCGACCTGTGGGACAGCTGGGACGACGATGCCGTCGAGCTGGACGTCGACAGCGGCCGGTTCGCCGACCCGGCCAAGGTGCACACCATCGACCACGACGGCCCGCGGTTCACGGTGCGCGGACCACTGAACTCCCCGCGCTCCCCGCAAGGCCGTCCCGTACTGGTACAGGCCGGATCCTCGGAGAGCGGAAAGGATTTCGCCGCCCGGTACGCCGAGGCGGTCTTCACCGCGCAGCGCACCCTGGCCGAGGGGCAGGCGTTCTACCGCGACCTGAAGGCCCGCGTGGCCGCGGCGGGACGCGATCCGCACTCGCTGAAGGTGCTCCCCGGGATCGTGCCGTTCATCGGCGACACCGCGGCCGAGGCGAAGGCGCTCGAGCAGGAGTTCACCGACCTGATCTCGCCGGCGTACTCGCTGCGTCAGCTCTCCGGGATGCTGGGGGTGGACCTCACCGAACATGCCCTCGACGCGCCGCTGCCTCCGTTGCCGCCGCTCGACCGGATCCAGGGCAACAAGAGCCGCTACGAGCTGGTGAAGAACCTCGCCGAGAACGAGCACCTGACCGTGCGCCAGCTCATCGGCAAGCTCGGCGGCGGACGCGGGCACCGCACCTTCGCCGGCACCCCCGAGCAGATCGCCGACGAACTGCAGCTGTGGTTCGACAGCGAGGCCGCCGACGGCTTCAACGTCATGCCGCCGTATCTACCCGGCGGACTCGAGGACTTCGTCGAGCAGGTCGTGCCGATCCTCCGGGATCGGGGACTGTTCCGCACCGAATACACCTCGACGACGTTGCGCGGGCACTACGGGCTCGACCGCCCGGCCGGCCGGTTCGACGCTGTGCCGGCTCGAGCGGCGACGGCCTGACTGCGCGGCCCCGGTCGCGCGGAGGGAACCCCGCGCGACCGGCGCCGGTCCGCGATACTGGGGATCGGCCGGCGGACGGCTTCGCCGTCACCCGGCCGGCATGCAGGCCCCGACCTCGAAGACAGGAATCCCACATGCGATTCGGAATGTTCGTCCCCCAGGGCTGGCGGCTCGACCTCGTCGGCATCGATCCCGCCGAGCAGTGGCGGGTGATGCGCGATCTGGCGCAGCGCGCCGACGCCGGCCCGTGGGAATCGATCTGGGTGTACGACCACTTCCACACCGTGCCCCTGCCCACCGAGGAGACCACCCACGAGGCCTGGTCGCTGGTGTCGGCGTTCGCCGCGGTCACCGAGAACGTGCGCATCGGACAGATGTGCACCGCCATGAGCTACCGCAACCCCGCCTACCTGGCGAAGGTCGCCGCGACCGCGGACATCATCTCCGGCGGCCGCATCGAGATGGGCATCGGGGGCGGATGGTACGAGCACGAATGGCGCGCCTACGGATACGGCTTCCCGTCCGCGCCGGAACGGTTGCGCCGCCTCGACGAGGGTGTGCAGATCTTCCGCCAGGCCTGGACCACCGGCACCGCCACCCTGCACGGTAGGCACTACCAGGTGGACGGTGCCGTCGTGCGGCCGCTGCCGCTGCAGGAGGGCGGCATCCCGTTGTGGATCGCCGGTGGCGGGGAGAAGGTGACGCTGAAGATCGCGGCGAAGTACGCGCAGTACACCAACTTCGACGGCACCCCGGAGGGTTTCGCCCACAAGTCGGAGATCCTGCGGGGGCACTGCGCCGAGGTGGGCACCGATTTCGACGCCATCGTGCGCTCGGCGAACTACAACGTCGCCATCGGCCGTACCGAAGCCGAGGTGCAGGAGCGCCTCGCGGCGCTGCGCGCTCGGCTCGAACCGTACGTCGGGCCGGAGAAGGCCGACGGTGCGCTCGACGCGTTCCGGGGTCTGCCCGCCGTCGGCACTCCCGAGCAGATCGTCGAGAACTTCACCGCACTGAAGAAGCAGGGCATGACGTACGCGATCCTCTATTTCCCCGAGGCCGCCTACGACACCTCGGGCATCGAGTTGTTCGAGAAGGAGGTACTGCCCGAACTGCGCTGACCGGCGCCGCCGTCGGCCGTGCCGATCACATCGGCCACCCGTCGGCCGGCACGCGTGGGTCGTCGGGCAGCAGACCCGCGACCCACGCGTCGTGCCGCACCCCGCGCTGTAGCACCCCGCGCCGTTGCACCCCCTCGAAGCGGAAGCCGACGCGCCGCGCCACCGCCGCCGACGCGAGATTGGCGGCCAGAGCCCGCCACTCGATCCGGCCCAGGCTCAGGCCGTCCGCGCCGAAGGCGAAGTCGCACAACAGGTTCACCGCGGCCGTCGCGAGCCCGCGGGTGCGTGCGGCCGGGGCGATCCAGTATCCGATCTCCGCGGCCGACGGGTCGCGCGCGATCAGCCCGATCGTGCCCAGCAGCGGGCCGTCGGCGGTGGTCCGCACCGCCCACACCGGGCTGTGTCCCTCCCAGCCGGCGGGCACCACGTCGCCGACGAACCGTTGCGCGTCGGCGCGGGTGTAGGGGTCGGGGACCGTCGTCCACCGCACGATCGACCGGTCCCGGCAGGCGGCGGTGAGCGCGTCGACGTCGTCCGGCACGGGCACCGTGAGAACGACGGTGCTTCCGGCGAGGACGACGGGTCGCATGGTCAGCGCAGGTCGGAGGGCAGGTCCTTCGGGTCCAGCACGAGCCGGCGCTCGTCCCTGGCCGTGACCTCGTCCGAGAGGGACAGCTTGCCCTCGACCACCTTCCACTCGGTCTCGTCGATCGCGGCGGCGGCCTCCCGCAGCACCGAGGCGTCGCGGGTGCCCCACGCGATCGGCATCGGGCTGACCATCTGCCACGCGCCGCTCGTGTTGCGAGTGGTGCGGTCCGACAGCACCGCAACACACGGCACCCGCTCGCCGACCTGCACCCGGTGCCCCGGGACGGCCGTGACGTCCCGGGCGACCAGCGCATAGCGGTGGACGCCGGTCTCCGGTTTGGCGATGTCCACGAGGGCGAGCAGCGTCATCCCGCGTGGCCGGAGTTCGGAAATCACGGCCGGCACCAGAGGACTGTCCCGGTACAGGTGCTGGATCGTGCCCACCTTGCGCGGCGCCCACACCGCAACCCACGCAGCGGTGAGCGCGGCGACGATGACCACGGCCGCGACGACGAAGGACCACGCCCGGCCGATCAGGATCAGCCACACCGCGGCCGCCGCGAACAGCACCGCCAGCACGATCCCCGACACCCGCAGCCGCCGCACCTCGGCGACGGTCTGATTGACGGCCTTGGCGTGGGGCAGGTCCACGGGGAAGTCGAAACGGCGCACGACGTCAGCTTATGCGACCGGCTTGTCTGCGGTGGAGCCCCGTAGGGGTGGCCGCAGCGGTGGCGAAGGGGACGTTGCTGTGGAGCCCTCTCGCGCTATGGCGCAGGATCCACCCCTTCGACACGAGAACCTTCGGATCACTGCGTAGCGGCCCGTATCGCTGCGATCACGCCGGCGACGAGCAGGGCCAGCAGGGCGACCACGAGCAGGACCGGAGCCAGCAGCGCCACCAGGACGACGGCGAGAGCAAGGAGGATCTTCGTCTTGGTGCTCAGTCCGGACAGCAGGCCCTTGAACGCCGCCCACACGGGATTCTTGCCGGAAAGGACGGCCCCCACCCCTTTCAGGACGGCCCTGCTGCTCGCACTGCCGTTGGTGACGGAGTCGGTGAGCTGGTCCGTCAACTCGGGGACATCGCGCATCACCGCGCTTCGTTGCTTCCGCACCGCCCGCGCAAGTCGGCGAACGTGGGTCTTCAGCCACTCGACGAGGGCCGCGACGGACCGGCGCTTGCGGCTCGGAGGGGCATCACCGAGCCCGGTGGGTCGGGTGTGTTCCGATGCCGATGCCGGTCGGCGGGACGTGCGCTCCGCCGACGAGGGCCGGGATGCCGACGAGGGCCGGGATGGCGTGGACGTGCGGGACTGCTCGCGGGGCCGCTGCCGATCCTCCCCGGCGGCGGTGGCGGTCCGCGTCCGCGGACGTGCCGGACGCGTGGCGGCGTCCTGGCCCCGGCCGCGCCGGGCCGTACCCGATGTCGATCGGCGGGTGGCCGTTGCCTGTTCGGTGCGTGGCTTCGACGTCTTCCGCGGTGCCGCCGTGGTCGATTTCGTGGTGGTCGATTTCGTGGCGGCGTCCTGCCCCGGGCGGCGCCGGGGTGTGTCCGCCGTCGATCGGCGGGTGGCCGTTGCCTGTTCGGTGCGCGGCTTCGACGTCTTCCGCGGTGCCGCCGAGGTCGATTCCGTGGCGGTCCGTTTCGTGGCGGCCGAACGTCTGCGGGGCGCTCGTTCCCTGTCGACGGTGGCCGACGCCGTCGGCCTTTTCGCCGTTCCGGACGACGGGGCCGCACGGCGCGGCCGCTCGGTCGTCGTAGTCGAGCTGTCCCGGTCCACGGCCTTGGTGGCCGTTCGGCCGGGGCTGCCGGATGCGGTCCGGCCACCTGTTTCGCCCCGTGCGCCCATGCAGAGGGCGTACCCCTCGTGCGGTCCCGGCAAACCCGCCGACCGGGGCGAAGCACTCGAGCAGAATGCGCACAACGGCGCTATCGCACGCAACGGTGACCGCCCACAGTGGCCTGCCCCACACTTCCGTGTAGCAGAGATCACACCGGGCGACGACCCGGGTTCTCGAACCTCCTCCGCACCCTCCCCCGACGAAAGCGAGCAGATCGTGCTTGTCTTCCTCGGCTTCCTCATGGTCGCCGTCTTCATGTATCTGATCCTGTCCAAGAGGGCCACGCCCGTCGTCGGGCTGATCCTCGTTCCGGTCGCCTTCGGCCTGTTCGCCGGTGCCGGCGCCGACCTCGGCGACATGATCGTCGACGGGGTCACCGACCTCGCCCCGACGGCCGCGCTGCTGTTCTTCGCGATCATCTTCTTCGGGATCATGATCGACGTGGGTCTGTTCGACCCGCTGGTGCGGCTCGTCCTGCGACTCGTCCGGGACGACCCGGCGCGGCTCGTCGTGGGGACGGCAGTGCTGGCGATGGTCGTCTCCCTCGACGGCGACGGCTCGACCACGTTCATCATCACGACGTCGGCGATGCTGCCGCTGTACCTGAAGCTGCGGGTGAGCCCCGTGGTGCTGACGGTCGTTGCGGGCCTGTCGAACGCGACGATGAACATCATCCCGTGGGGTGGCCCGACGGTCCGCGCCGCCAGCGCGCTCGGCCTGTCCCCGTCGGATGTGTTCGTCCCGATGATCCCGTCGCTGCTCGTGGGGTTGGTCGTCGTGCTCGGGTTCGCGCTGCACCTCGGAGTCATGGAACGGCGGCGCCTCGGCAAGCTGGTCTGGACCGCCGAGCCGGTCCTGGCCGGAGCCGGTCGCGGCGGCTCGACAGGAGCGGGTCGTTCGGGTGCGCGTGGCACCGGCAGCGGATCCGGCCCGGACGCGACCGGCGACGACGAGAGCGGCCGTTTCGTCGCAGGTCTCGATCCGACTCGCGCGACCCTGCGGCCGAAGCTGCTGCCGTTCAACGCGCTGCTCACCGTCGCCCTGCTCGTTGTCCTCGGGCTCGACGTCCTGCCCATCCCCGTCCTGTTCATGATCGCCGCGGGCCTGGCGCTGGCCGTGAACTTCCCGCGCGTATCGGAGCAGTCCGAGGCGATCGTCCGGCACTCGTCGAGCATCGTGTCGGTCGTGGCCATGGTGTTCGCGGCCGCCGTCCTGACCGGGGTGTTCCAGGGCACCGGCATGGTCGAGGAGATGGCGCAGTGGCTGACCGGCGCGATCCCGGACGCGCTCGGCCCCTACCTTGCGGTGATCACGGGCGTGCTCAGCATCCCGTTCACGTTCTTCATGACCAACGACGCCTTCTACTTCGGCGTGCTGCCGGTCCTGGCCGAGACGGCCGCCCAGTACGGGATCGAGCCGGTCGAGATGGCCCGCGCCTCGATCACCGGCCAGCCCGTGCACATGCAGAGCCCGCTGGTGCCCGCGATCCTGCTGCTCGTCACCCTCGCCGGTGTCCAGCTCGCCGACCACCACCGCAAGGTGCTGTGGCGCGCGACGATCGTGTCGCTCACCATGCTGGCCGTCGGCATCGTGCTCGGCCAGATCCCGCTCGGCTGAACCCGCACCGACGTACCGTCGCGGGAAACGGATCGAACGTGTCGGACCCCGAACTGCCGGAGGCGTCGTGAGGCTGCGCACTCAGGTGCTGCTGTTGCAGTCCGCCGTGGTGGCGGTGGTGCTCGGACTCGGATTCGCGGCCTTCGTCACCACCACCGAGGATCGCGTCACCGACGAGCACGGACAACGCGCCCTCGCCGTCGCCCGGACCGTGGCAGCCGATGCCACGGTCCGGGCCGAGGTGGCCAGGCTCGCGGCCGCCGACGACGGCGTCGTCGCACCCGGTAACCCGGAGCTCGCGACCGGCACGGTCCAGCAGGACGCCGAGGCGGTGCGCGCGGCCACCGGCGCGTTGTTCGTCGTGGTTACCGACGAGCAGGGACTGCGGCTGGCCCATCCCGACACGCGGCTGCTCGGTCTGCGGGTCAGCACCGACCCCGACGAGGCCCTGGCCGGACGGGAGGTGGTGCGCAGCGAGCGCGGCACCCTCGGCGACTCCGTCCGGGCCAAGGTGCCCGTCGTCGCCCCCGGCTCGGAGCGAATCGTCGGCGAGGTCAGCGTCGGCATCGCCACCGACCGCGTCCGGTCGGAGCTGCGCGAGGACGTCGCGCAGGCGGCTCTCGTCGCGGCCGGCGCCCTGGCCTGCGGTGCCGCGGGCTCGGCGCTGCTGGCCCGGCGGTGGAAGCGGCTGACCCTCGGCCTCGAGCCCGAGCAGCTCGCCGAGCTGGTCCGGGAGCAGGAGGTCGTGCTGCACGGCATCGGGGAAGGGGTGATCGGCGCCGACACCGAGGGGGTGGTCACCGTAGTCAACGCCGAGGCCCGGCGGCTGCTCGACCTGCGCGGCGGGGTGGGGGACCGACTCGAGGACGTCGGGCTCACCCCGCGCCTGCTCGACGTCGCGCGCCGCCCGCGCGACGAGCCGGTGGCCGCCGCCGCGGGCGACCGGATCGTGCTGGCCGTCGCGCGACGGGTCCGGCGCGACGGCCGCGACCTGGGCACCGTGATGTCGGTGCGCGACCGCACCGACGTCGAGAAGCTCACCCGCGAGCTCGACGCCGTGCAGTCGCTGACCACCGCGCTGCGGGCCCAGCGGCACGAGACCGCGAACCGCCTGCACCTGCTCTACGGCCTGCTGCAGCAGGGCCGCAGCACGCAGGCCACCGAGTACCTCGAGCAACTCCTCGGAGCCGGGCCCACCGGCCGGCCCCTCGAGGGACTCGACGCCGTCGCCGACCCGTACCTGCACGCCTTCCTCACCGCCAAGGCCGCCCACGCGCGGGAGAGCGCGGTGACGTTGGTCCTCGGTGAGAACACCTGGGTGCGCGGCACCGTCCGCTGCCCCGTGGACGTCACGACCGTGCTGGGCAACCTGCTCGACAACGCGATCGAGGCCGCCCGCGAGCACGGGCACGACCCCGCCGAGGTGGAGGTCGAACTCGTCGAGGCCGGCCGCGACCTGCACCTGACCGTCGCGGACACCGGTGCCGGCATCGCCGCCGGCCGGGCCGGGGAGGTCTTCGGGGAGGGCGTCACCACCCACGCCGACGGTGCCGTCCCGGGCGGTCGCGGAATGGGTCTGGCGCTGGCGCGGCAGGTGGCCCGGCAGCACGGCGGCGACGTGACCCTCGCCGACCCCGGCGGGCGGCGCACCCCGGACAATCCCACCGGGGGCGCGGTGTTCGTCGCCACCCTGATCGACGTACTCGACGAAGGAGACACCGGATGGGCGGATCCGATCTGACGGTGCTCGTCGTCGACGACGACTTCCGCGTCGCGGAACTGCACGCGAGCGTGGTCGCCGCGGTGGCCGGATTCCGCGTCGCGGCGGTCGCCGGAACCGTCGCAGCGGCGCGCGCCGCGGTCCGCGAGGCCCCGGTCGACCTCGCGCTCGTGGACGTGTACCTGCCCGACGGCTCCGGCATCGATCTGATCCGCGAACTCGACTGCGACGCATTCGTACTCGGCGCGGCCGCCGAGGGCACGACGGTGCGGGCCGCGCTGGCCGCCGGTGCCTCGGGATATCTGGTCAAGCCGTTTCCCAACACCGAACTCGCGCGGCGGTTGTCGGCGTACGCGCAGTACCGGCGTCTGGTCGCCGGAGCCGAACTCACCCAGGCCGAGATCGACTCGGCGCTCGCCGCGCTGCGCCCCGCACCGTCGGGCGCCGGCGATCGGACGCCCCGATCGGTGACCAAAGAACTTGTCCTGCAAGCCCTCTCGACCTCGAACGTACCCATGTCGGCGGGGGAGGTGGCGGCGACGATCGGGGTGTCCCGCGCGACCGCCCAGCGTTATCTCGCCGCGCTCGTCACCAAGGGTCAGCTGCGGATGCAGCTGCGGTACGGCAGCACGGGACGACCGGAACAGGAGTACCGCCTCCCGCCCGGCTGAACCGGCAGGCGGTCAGCCGATGGTGGGGCCGAGCAGATCGTCCGCGTCGGTGATCCGGTACGCGTAACCCTGCTCGGCGAGGAACCGCTGCCGGTGCGCGGCGTACTCGGCGTCGAGGGTGTCGCGCGCGACGACCGAGTAGAAGTGCGCCTGCCCGCCGTCGTGCTTGGGGCGCAGCAACCGGCCGAGGCGCTGCGCCTCCTCCTGGCGCGAGCCGAACGTGCCGGACACCTGCACCGCCACCGACGCCTCGGGCAGGTCGATCGAGAAGTTCGCGACCTTCGACACGACGAGCACCTTCAGCTCACCGGCGCGGAAGCGGTCGAACAGCTCCTCGCGCTCCTTGTTCCGGGTCGAACCCTTGATCACCGGCGCGTCCAGCGCCTCGCCGAGTTCGTCGAGCTGATCGAGGTACGCCCCGATGATCAGGGTGGGGGAGTCGCGGTGCCGGTCGAGGATCGACTTCACCACCGCGATCTTCGTGTGCGCGGTCGAGCACAGCTTGTACCGCTCCTCGGGCTCGGCCACCGCGTACGCCATCCGTTCCGCGTCGGTCAGGGTCACCCGCACCTCGACGCACTCCGCGGGCGCGATCCAGCCCTGCGCCTCGATGTCCTTCCACGGTGCGTCGTAGCGCTTGGGGCCGATGAGCGAGAACACGTCGCCCTCGCGGCCGTCCTCGCGCACGAGGGTCGCGGTGAGGCCGAGCCGTCGCCGGGACTGCAGGTCGGCGGTCATCCGGAACACCGGGGCGGGCAGCAGGTGCACCTCGTCGTAGATCATCAGCCCCCAGTCGCGGGAGTCGAACAGCTCGAGGTGGCGGTATTCGCCCTTCGTCTTGCGGGTGACGACCTGGTAGGTGGCGATGGTGACCGGGCGGATCTCCTTCTTCTCCCCGGAGTACTCGCCGATCTCGTCCTCGGTGAGCGACGTGCGGGCGATCAGCTCGCGCTTCCACTGCCGGCCCGCGACGGTGTTGGTCACCAGGATCAAGGTGGTGGCGCCCGCCTTGGCCATCGCGGCCGCACCCACCATCGTCTTGCCCGCCCCGCACGGCAGCACCACCACGCCGGAGCCGCCGGCCCAGAACGAGTCCGCGGCCATCTCCTGGTAGTCCCGCAGGTGCCAGGGGTGGGTCTCGAAGTCGAGGCTGATCGCGTGCGCCTCACCGTCGACGTAGCCGGCGAGGTCCTCGGCCGGCCAGCCCACCTTGAGCAGCATCTGCTTGAGCCGGCCGCGCTCGCTCGGATGCACGATCACGGTGTCGTCGTCGATGCGCGCGCCGAGCATCGGGGCGATCTTCTTGTTGCGCATCACCTCCTCGAGCACCGCCCGGTCGAGGCTGACCAGGGTCAGGCCGTGCGCGGGGTTCTTCACCAGCTGCAACCGGCCGTAGCGGGCCATGGTGTCGACGATGTCGACGAGCAGCGGCTGCGGGACCGCGAACCGGGAGTGGCTGACCAGGGCGTCGACGACCTGCTCGGCGTCGTGCCCCGCGGCGCGGGCGTTCCACAGCGCCAGCGGGGTGACGCGGTAGGTGTGCACGTGCTCGGGGGCGCGTTCGAGCTCGGCGAACGGTGCGATGGCCTGGCGGGCCTCGTTCGCGAGGGCGTGGTCGACCTCGAGGAGCAGGGTCTTGTCGGACTGGACGATCAACGGTCCGTCGGCCACGGACGCCTCCTAGCGCGGGAACAGGCAGAACCTCCCCATTCTCCAGGTGCGGCGGCAGGCCCGCCACCGGCCGCCGTCACTCCACGAGCGCGACCGTGGTGATGCGGTGCAGCACGAAGCTGCGGACCGTGCCCGCGGCGGGGTCGAACGCCTCGAGCTGCCCCCCGCCGACGGCGACGGGATCGACGATGCGGTGGGTGGCGACACCCTGCGCGTCGACGTAGCCGATCCGCACGCTGCGCTTGCCGTGCGCGGCGAGCTGCAGCAGCGCCATCGTCGCGGCACCGCCCGTGCGGGTGCCGTCGCCGCGGACCGTGGTGCCGCGCGGGGCGGCCGCGGCCCGGTCCCCGGCGCGCAACGTGCGGATCAGGGTGTCGAGTTGCTCCCCGGTGGGCGGCGTCGGTCCGATGTAGCGGGGCCGTGCCCGCGGCACCGACACCCGTGCGCCTCGCGGCCGCAGGTCCAGCACCGCGCCGGTGGCGTCCTCGCCCGCGGGCGCGAAGCCCGCACCGCGCAGCTCGGCGAGCACCTCCGCCAGCGGCGCCTGCGACACCGCGACCGTCGGTGCGACGGCCCGCAGGGCGAGGTGGCCGGCAACGGGGTGACCGAGCACCTCGGCGAGCAGCGCCGGGTCGTCGGAGCGGACGAACGAGGCGGCGATCCCGGCGCGGAGCCGGCCGTGACGGCGGGCGACGTCGTCGATCAGGTAGGTCAGCGCCTGGGGGACGGGAGTGCGCGAATGCGTGGCGAACAGGGCGTGCAGGTCGGTGGCGCCGGTGCCCGCGTCCAGGGCGCGGCGCACGCCGGCCTCGCTCACCCGGTACACCGTGGCCGCGCCCGCCGACTCGACGTCGGCGACGAGGGCGATGCGGTCCGCGAGCTCGGGCACCAGGGGGCCCGGTGCCACCACCGTCAGGTCGGCCTGGACCAGCACGTAGTCGACCGGTTCCGGCAGGACCGCGGACAGCTCGGCCTCGGGGTCGCCGCCGTGCAGCAGCGCCTTGCCGGGCGAGGCGAGAGCGCCGTGCGCGACGACGGCCAGCGCCGTCGCCTCCCGCAGCGTCTCGGCCACCGTGTCGCCGCCGAGCCGGGCCGCCCACCGCGGCCGCCGCCAGGCCAGCACGGCTCGCGCCGCATCCGCGCCGGGCGCCGACCCGGGCACCTCGGCGAGCAGCTCCAGCAGCAGGCGCCGCTCGCGCGGCGTGGCGGTGGACTGGCACTCGTCGGACAGTGCGGCGATCGGCTTGTCCGTCGCGTCGCGGCGCCCGACGAGCCACGGACGTCGCGGCGCGTCGAGCCACGCGCCCGCGAGCACGGCCCAGCGCTGCGCGGGCGGCGCGTTCGACCAGCCGTCGGCGGCGGTGGTCGGCGCCCAGTAGTCGTCGACGTCCGTCGGCGGCGGCGGCTGGGGCACGCCCCGCGCGATCAGGCCGGCCGCGGCGAGCACCTCGACGAGCAGCGCGGCGAGCTGCTCGTCGACGTCGACGGTCTTGGCGAGGCGGCGCAGTTCGCGCACCCCGAGGCCCCCGGACTTGAGCGCGGGTGCGGGCAGGACGGCCAGCGCCTCGATCAGGTTCTCGCAGTGCCGCAGCAGCTCGAGGGCGGCGCCCGCCGCGGTGGCGTTGACCTCGGCGACGCCGTGCGTCGCGGGCAGCGGCCGGGGCGGGGTGAGGGCGGCGGGGTCGAAGGG
>NZ_JAALEH010000094.1:0-22592 GCF_011058195.1 Rhodococcus sp. 14C212
GGTGTTGCAGAAGACGCCGTTCACGTTCGATGTGTCGGTGTGGGAGTTCTTCTGGCCGTTGCAGGTCGGGGCGCGGTTGGTGGTGGCGGCGCCGGACGGGCACCGCGACCCGGGTTATCTCGCTGCGCTGATGGCCGAGCAGTCCGTCTCGGTGGTCCACTTCGTGCCCTCCATGCTCGCCGTGTTCGTCGCCGAGCCGACCGTGGCCGACCTGCCTTCGCTCCGCTACGTCTTCGCCTCGGGTGAGGCGCTGCCGGGCGCCGTCGCGGCGCGCATGCGGACGCTGGTCCCGGGTGTGGCGGTGCACAACCTGTACGGGCCGACCGAGGCCGCGGTGGATGTGACGTTCCACGAGGTGACCGACGCGGATGTGGTGTCGGTGCCGATCGGTGCGCCGGTGTGGAACACGGGTGTGTTCGTGCTCGACGGGCGGCTCAATCCGGTGCCGGTGGGGGTGCCGGGTGAGTTGTATCTGGCGGGTGTGCAGCTCGCCCGCGGCTACGTCCGCCGGCCGGACCTGACCGCGGACCGGTTCGTCGCGTCGCCGTTCGGCGCGGCGGGGGAGCGGTTGTACCGCACGGGTGATCTGGTGACGTGGACCGACGCCGGGGAACTCGAGTACATCGGGCGCACGGACTTCCAGGTCAAGCTGCGCGGCCTGCGCATCGAGCTGGGCGAGATCGAGGCCGCGCTCGTCGAACACACCGGGGCGGCCCAGGCGGTCGCGATGGTCCGCAACGAGCAGCTGGTGGCGTACGTCGTCCCCGCGGCCGGGACGTTCGACGACACCCTCGCCCGTCGCACCCTCGAGGCGCACCTGCCGTCGTACATGGTGCCGTCGGCGTTCGTGGAACTGGATGCGGTGCCGCTGAACGCGTCGGGCAAGCTGGACCGCAAGGCGTTGCCGGAGCCGGTGTTCGAGGTCAAGGCGTTCCGCGCCGCGACGACTCCGGTGGAGGAGATCGTGGCGAGTGTGTTCGCCGAGGTGCTCGGTCTCGACCGGGTGGGCCTCGACGACGACTTCTTCGCCCTGGGCGGCAACTCGCTGATCGCCACGCAGGTGGTCTCCCGGATCGGTGCGGCGCTCGATGCGTCGGTGCCGCTGCGGCTGCTGTTCGAAACCTCCACCGTCGAAGCGTTCGCCGCGGAGGTCGGCCGCCAGATCGGTACCGGCGCCCGGCGCCCGCTCGAGGCGGCACCGCGTCCCGAGCGGCTGCCGCTGTCGCTGGCCCAGCAGCGTTACTGGTTCCTCAACCAGTTCGACACCTCCTCCGCGGTGGACAACATCCCCTTCGCGGTGCGGCTCCAGGGCGAGCTCGATCTCGCCGCGATGCAGACGGCGGTCCGCGACGTGATCGGCCGGCACGAGATGCTGCGCACCTACTACCCGGACCCGGACGGCGAGCCGCACCAGATCGTGCTCCCCGTGGACGACGCGCTGCCCGACCTGACGCCGTACGACGTCACCGAGGACGACCTCACCAGCGAGATCGTCGCGTTCATGTCCACGACCTTCGACGTGACCCGGCAGGTGCCGGTGGCGTCGCGGATCTTCCGGATCACCGACACCGACTACGTCCTGGCGTTCGTCGTGCATCACGTCTCCGCCGACGGCGCCTCCATGGCGCCCCTGGCGCGCGACGTCACGATCGCCTACGAGGCGCGTTCCCGCGGCGAGGCGCCGGGGTGGGAGCCGCTGTCCGTGCAGTACGCGGACTACGCGTTGTGGCAGCGTGACGTCATCGGTTCGGAGGACGACCCCGACTCCGTCGCCGCCGGGCAGGTGGAGTACTGGAAGCGGACCCTGGCCGGCCTACCCGACCAGATCGATCTCCCGGCCGACCGGCCGCGGCCCCCGCGCCAGAGCTTCCGCGGTGAATCGCTGCACTTCACCGTCGACGCCGACGTCCACCGGGGCCTGCAGGAGCTGGCGCGCCGGCACAACGCCACGCTGTTCATGGTGATCCACGCCGCCCTGGCGACCCTGATGGGCCGGCTGTCGGGCACCGACGACATCGCGATCGGCACGCCGATCGCCGGCCGGGGCGAGCGGGTGCTCGACGATCTGATCGGCATGTTCGTCAACACGCTCGTCTTCCGCACCCGAGTGCAGTCCGACGTCGCGTTCGACGAGTTCCTGGCCCAGGTGCGCGAGACGGACCTGGGCGCGTTCGCGAACGCCGACGTGCCGTTCGAGCGCCTGGTCGAGGTGCTCAACCCCGTGCGCTCGACGGCCCGCAACCCGCTGTTCCAGGTGGGCCTGTCGTTCCAGAACCTCGCGCAGACGAAGCTGGAGCTGCCGGGACTGACCGTCTCGCCGACGAACTTCGAACTCGAGCTCGCCAAGACCGACCTGCAGCTGACGGTCTTCGACCGCTACGACGAGGACGGGACGCCCGCCCGCATCGACGCGACGTTCACGTGTGCGACGGACCTGTTCGACAAGGGCACCGTGGCCGGTTTCGCGGAGCGGTTCGTGCGGGTGCTCGAGGCGGTGGTGGCGGATCCGTCGGTGGCGCTGGGTGATATCGAGATTCTCGAGGTGGCCGAGCGGGTGCGGGTGCTCGAGGCGTGGAACGACACCGACCACGCCGTCGACACTGCCGCGACGTTGGTGGATCTGTTCGACGGGCAGGTGCGGCGCGCTCCCGACGCTGCGGCGTTGGTGTTCGAGGGGGCGACGCTGAGCTACGGCGAGTTCGATGCCCGGGTCAATCGTCTTGCGCGGCAGCTTGTTGCGTTGGGGGTGGGGCCGGAGTCGACGGTGGTGCTGGCGATGCGCCGGTCGGTCGAGTTGCTGGTGGGGATGTATGCGGTGGTCAAGGCCGGTGGTGCGTATGTGCCGGTGGATCCGGATCAGCCGGCGGAGCGGACCGGGTACATCCTCGAGGTGGCGGCGCCGGTGGTGGTGCTGACCACCGGGCGGGACGCGTTCGAGGTGCCGGGGGCGAGGTCTGTCCGCGTGCTGGAGCTCGATACTGCGGATCTGTCGGCGTTCTCGGAGGCTCCGGTGGACGACGGTGAGCGGTTGGCGCCGTTGCGGGCGTCGAACACGGCGTATGTGATCTTCACGTCGGGGTCGACGGGCCGGCCGAAGGGTGTGGCGGTGTCGCACGGCGCGGTCGTGAACCAGTTGCTGTGGAAGCGGGCGGAGTACGCGCTCGGTGCCGACGATGCGGTGCTGCTCAAGACGGCGGCGACGTTCGATCTGTCGGTGTGGGAGTTCTGGTCGGCGTTGGTTTCCGGTGCCCGGTTGGTGATCGCCGCGCCGGACGGGCACCGCGATCCGGGCTACCTGAACGCCCTGACGGCCGAGCAGGGGGTCACCACCCTGCACGTGGTGCCGTCGATGCTCGAGGCGTTGCTCGTCGAGTCCGGCGGCACGCTGACGAACTCGCTCCGGCAGGTGCTCGCGATCGGTGAGGCGTTGCCGGCGGCGACGGCGCGTCGGTTCCTGGCGCACAACACGGCCCGGTTGGACAACCTGTACGGTCCGACCGAGGCCGCGGTGTCGGTGACCTTCCACGAGGTCGACGACGCCACCGGGGTGTCGGTGCCGATCGGTGTGCCGGAGTGGAATTCGCGGGTGTACGTGCTCGACGCGCGCCTGAATCCGGTCCCGGCCGGCGTACCCGGTGAGCTGTATCTGGCGGGTGCGCAGCTGGCCCGCGGCTACCACGGCCGGGCGGATCTGACGGCGGAGCGGTTCGTCGCCTCCCCGTTCGGCGACGGCGAGCGGCTCTACCGCACCGGTGACCTGGTGCGGTGGACCGGGACGGGCGACGGGGGCGGCGAGCTCGACTACGTGGGCCGCGGCGACTTCCAGGTGAAGGTGCGTGGCTTCCGCATCGAGCTCGGCGAGATCGAGGCCGCGCTGCGGGGCGTCGACGACGTGCGCGACGTGGCGGTGATCGCGCGGGACGACGAGCGTGGGGGAGCGCAGCTCGTGGCGTACGTCGTTCCGGCCGCCCGTGCGGAATTCGATGTGGCGGAGCTCAAGTCGGTCCTGTCGCAGCAGCTGCCGTCGTACATGGTGCCGGCGGCGTTCGTGGTGCTCGAGGCGCTGCCGCTGAACGTCAACGGCAAGCTCGACCGCAGGGCGCTGCCGGCGCCGGTGTTCGAGGCCCGGGAGTTCCGGGCCCCGACCACCGTCACGGAGGAGGCCGTGGCGCGGGTGTTCGCCGAGGTGCTCGGTCTCGAGCAGGTCGGTCTCGACGACGACTTCTTCGAACTCGGCGGCAACTCCCTGCTCGCCACCCAGGTGGCATCCCGGCTCGGTGCCGCGCTCGATACCCGGGTGCCGATCCGCGCGCTGTTCGAGTCGCCCACCGTCGAGGCGCTCGCCGTGTCCGTCCAGCATCAGAGCGCCGACGCCCGGCGGCCGCTCGAGGCGCGGCCGCGTCCCGAGCGGATCCCGCTGTCGCTCGCTCAGCAGCGGATGTGGTTCCTCAACCGCTTCGACACGGACACCGCCGCGTACAACGTGCCGATGGCGATCCGGTTGACCGGAACGCTCGACGTCGCGGCGCTGCAGGCGGCGGTCGGTGACCTCGTCACGCGGCACGAAATCCTGCGCACCTACTACCCGGAGACGGCCGAGGGCCCGATCCAGGTCGTCGTGCCCGCCGCCCAGGCCGAACAGGACCTCACCCCGGTCCCCGTCGCAGAGGACGAGATCCTGGCGGCCGTCCACGAGCTCGGGTCCACCACCTTCGACGTCACCCTCGAGGTGCCGTTGCGGTTGCGGCTGTTCCGGCTCGCCGCGAACGACCACGTGCTCGCCCTGGTCGTCCACCACATCTCGGCCGACGGTTCGTCGGCGGGTCCGCTCACCCGGGACCTGATGCAGGCCTACATCGCGCGCTCGCAGGGCGAGTTCCCGGCGTGGGCACCGTTGCCGGTGCAGTACGCGGACTACGCGCTGTGGCAGCGGGAGGTCCTCGGTTCCGAGGACGATCCCGAGTCGATCGCGGCGAAGCAGGTGGCGTACTGGAAGAACGCGCTGGCCGGTCTGCCCGACCAGCTGGACCTGCCCACCGACCGGTCGCGCCCGGCGGTGCAGTCCTTCGCCGGCGCCCGGACCGGATTCGCCGTCGACCCGGAGCTGCACGCCCGGCTGATCGACCTCGCCCGTCGCAGCAACACGACGCTGTTCATGGTGATGCACACCGCCCTCGCGGTGTTCCTCGCGCGGATGTCCGACACGGACGACATCGCGATCGGCACGCCCATCGCGGGACGTGACGAGCGGGCGCTGGACGATCTGATCGGCATGTTCGTCAACACCCTGGTCTTCCGCACGCAGGTCCAGCCGGATGCGGCGTTCGAGGAACTGCTGGCGCAGGCCCGCGAGGCCGACCTGGGGGCGTTCGCCAATGCGGACGTGCCGTTCGAGCGGCTCGTGGAGGTGCTCAACCCCGTCCGCTCCACCGCGCGGCACCCGTTGTTCCAGGTGGGCCTGTCGTTCCAGAACGTCGCCCAGTCCCGGCTCGAGCTGCCGGGGCTGACCATCGCGAACGTCGACGCGGACATGCAGATCTCCCAGTTCGACCTGCATCTGATCGTCACCGACCGGCACGCCGAGGACGGTGCCGCGGCCGGTGTGACCGGCTTCTTCACCTACGCCACGGACCTGTTCGACGAGTCCACGGTGGCCGGTTTCGCCCGCCGCTTCCTGCGGTTGCTCGAAGCCGTGGTGGCGGACCCGTCGCTCCCGGTGGGCGATGTGCCGCTGCTCGACGACGCCGAGCGGCTCCGCGTGCTCGAGGGCTGGAACGACACCGATCACGCCGTCGACACGTCGGTGACCCTGCCCGACCTGTTCGACGCGCAGGTGCACCGGACCCCGGACGCCACGGCCCTCTTCTTCGAGGGTCGGACGCTCACCTACGGCGAGTTCGACATCCGCGTCAACCGGCTTGCCCGTCGCCTGATCTCGGCGGGGGTCGGCCCCGAGTCGACGGTCGGCCTGGCGATGCGCCGGTCGATCGAGCTCCTCGTCGGCATGTACGCCGTCGCCAAGGCCGGTGGCGTGTACGTGCCGCTCGACCCGGACCAGCCGGCCGAGCGGACCGGGTACATCCTGGGTGCCGCGGCTCCGGTGGTGGTGCTGACCACCGAGCGGGACGCGGTCGAGCTGCCGGGGGACAGGTCTGTCCTGCACCTGGCGATCGACACGGCGGATCTGTCGTCGTTCGCCGCCGACCCGGTCACCGACGCCGAGCGGCGGGCGCCGCTGCGGGCGTCGAACACCGCGTACGTGATCTTCACCTCCGGTTCGACGGGCAAGCCGAAGGGTGTCGCGGTGCCGCACGCGGCGATCGTGAACCAGTTGCTGTGGAAGCGCGAGCACTTCGGTCTCGGGTCGCAGGACGCGGCGCTGCTCAAGACCGCGGCGACGTTCGACCTGTCGGTGTGGGAGTTCTGGTCGGCCCTGGTCTCCGGCGGCCGGCTGGTGATCGCCACGCCGGAGGGGCACCGCGATCCCGGCTACCTGAACGCCCTGATGGCCGGGCAGGAGGTCACCACCCTGCACGTGGTGCCGTCGATGCTCGAGGCGCTGCTCGTCGACTCCGACGGGGTGCTGCCGAGGTCGCTGCGCCGGGTGCTCGCGATCGGTGAGGCGCTGCCGGCGGCGACGGCGCAGCGGTTCCTGCGACACAACAGCGCGCAGCTGGTCAATCTCTACGGTCCGACCGAGGCCGCGGTGTCGATCACCGCGGGCGACGTGGCGGACGACGCGGGTGCGTCGGTGTCCATCGGTGTGCCGGAATGGAACTCGCGGGTCTACGTGCTGGACGGGCGCCTGCATCCGGTGCCGGTCGGCGTGTCCGGCGAGCTGTACCTCGCCGGCGCGCAGCTCGCGCGCGGCTACCACGGCCGGACGGATCTGACGGCGGAGCGGTTCGTCGCCTCCCCGTTCGGGGACGGCGAGCGGCTCTACCGCACCGGCGACCTCGTCCGGTGGGACTCCACCGGCCGCTTGGAGTACCTCGGCCGCAGCGACTTCCAGGTGAAGGTGCGCGGATTCCGCATCGAGCTCGGCGAGATCGAGGCCGCGCTGCGCGGCGCCGACGACGTGCGCGACGTGGCGGTGATCGCGCGGGAGGACGACCGGGCGGGCACGCAGCTCGTGGCGTACCTGGTTCCGGAGACGGGCGCGGTGCTCGACATCGCGCACGTGAAGTCGGGGCTCGCCGGCGCGTTGCCGTCGTACATGGTGCCGGCGGCGTTCGTGGTGCTCGAGGCCCTGCCGCTGAACGTCAACGGCAAGCTCGATCGCAAGGCGCTGCCGGAACCGGTGTTCGAGGCGCGGCAGTTCCGCGCTCCGAGCACCCCCGTCGAGGAGATCGTCGCGGGCGTGTTCGCCGAGGTGCTCGGCCTCGCCCGGGTCGGCGTCGACGACGACTTCTTCGAACTCGGCGGCAACTCGCTGCTCGCCACCCAGGTGGTGTCCCGCATGGGGGCCGCGCTCGACGCGAAGATTCCCGTCCGGGTCGTCTTCGAGGCGCCCACGGTCGAGGCCCTGGCCGTCGCGGTCGAGCAGCACGCCGGCGGGGGCGGCCGTCCGCCGCTGGTGCCGCAGCCGCGGCCGGACCGGGTCCCGCTGTCGCTGGCGCAGCAGCGCATGTGGTTCCTCAACCGTTTCGACACCGGGTCGGCGGTCAACAACATCCCGGTGGCGGTCCGGCTGACCGGAACGCTCGACGTGGACGCCATGCGGGCCGCGGTGCGCGACGTCGTCGCCCGGCACGAGGTGCTGCGCACGGTCTACCCGGAGTCCGACGGGCACGCCTTCCAGGTGGTCCTCCCGGTCGCCGAGGCGGCCCCCGACCTCACGCCCGAACCGGTGTCCGAGGCCGACCTCGTCGCCCGGGTCACCGAGGTGGTCTCCGCCGGCTTCGACGTCACCGAAGAGATCCCCCTGCGCGCCAAGCTCTTCCGGATCGCCGGCGACGACCATGTGCTGGTGTTCGTCGCGCACCACATCAGTGCGGACGGCTGGTCCATGGCACCGCTGACGCGGGACGTGATGATCGCCTACGTCGCGCGCGCGGCGGGGCACGAACCGGACCGGGCGCCGCTGCCGGTGCAGTACGCGGACTTCGCGCTGTGGCAGCGGCAGGTGCTGGGATCGGAGGACGATCCGGACAGCCTCGTCTCCGCGCAGGCCGACTACTGGAAGCGGACGCTCGCCGGCCTGCCCGACGAGCTGAATCTGCCCACCGACCGGCCGCGGCCGTCGGTGCAGGTCTTCGAGGGCGGCACGGTCGAGTTCCGTATCGACGCGGCCACCCATCGGCAGGCCGCCGACCTCGCCCGGCGCAGCGGCACGACGCTGTTCATGGTCATGCACACCGCCCTCGCGGTGTTCCTCGCGCGCATGTCCGCCGCCGACGACGTCGCGATCGGCACGCCGATCGCCGGCCGCGGTGAGGCCGAACTCGACGAGATGATCGGCATGTTCGTCAACACCCTGGTGTTGCGCAGCCACATCGACGCCGACGCCGGATTCGCCGAGCATCTCGGGCGCATCCGTGAGAGCGATCTCGAGGCGTTCGCCCACGCGGACCTTCCGTTCGAGCGGCTCGTCGAGATCCTCAACCCCGAGCGGTCCACCGCCCGCCACCCGCTGTTCCAGGTCGCCATGTCGTTCGAGAACCTCCCCGAGACCGGACTCGAGCTGCCCGAGCTGAGCGTGTCCACGGTGCCGTTCGACGTCGACAGCGCCAAGTTCGACCTCGCACTGACCCTGCGTGAGCACACCACCACCGGGGGCGGACCGGACGGGATCTCCGCCGAGTTCTCCTACGCGCGGTCTCTGTTCGACGCCGGCACGGTCGAGGGGTTCGCTGCCCGCTTCGCGCACCTCCTCGACGCGGCCCTGGCCGACCCGGCCCGGCCCGTCGGTGACCTGCCGCTGCTCGCACCGCACGAACTCGAGCGGCTGACCCACGTCCGCGGCACCGACGTCGTCAGCGACGGAACCCTCGCCGACCTCCTCACCGCCGGCGCGTCCCTCGACCCGGACGCCACCGCCGTGCGGTACGAAGGCCGGTCGATCACCTACCGCGAACTCGACGAGGACTCGTCCCGGCTCGCGCGGCTGCTGATCGAGCGTGGGGTGGGCCCCGAGAACATCGTGGCCGTGGCGTTCCCGCGCTCCTACGACATGGTCCGTGCGGTGTGGGCGGTGGCGAAGGCCGGCGCCGCACACGTGCCGGTCGATCCGTCGTACCCGCCGGAGCGCGTGCGCTACATGCTCTCCGATTCCCGTGCGGCCCTGGGTATCACGGGAACCGCGCACCGGGCCGGCCTGCCCGACGACGCCGAGTGGCTGGTCGTCGACGATCCCGGTCTCGCACCGGACGTCGCGGCCCGATCGGCGGCACCGATCACCGACGCCGACCGCGTCCGGCCGCTGCGCCCGCAGCACCCTGCCTACCTGATCTACACGTCGGGTTCGACGGGCCGGCCCAAGGGCGTCGTGGTCACCCACACCGGCCTCGGTGGGCTGCTGGACACGATCATCGACCTGTACGGCCTGACGTCCCGCTCGCGGTTCCTGCACATCATGTCGCCGAGCTTCGACCCGTCGGTGATGGAGTGGATCGCGGCGTTCTCCCAGGGCGCGACTCTGGTCGTCGTGCCGTCGACGATCATCGGCGGCCCCGACCTCGCGGAACTGTTCCGCACCGAACGCCCCACCCACACCATCATCACCCCCGCGGTGATCGGCACCGTCGACCCCGAGGGCCTCGACAGCATCGAGGTGGTCGTGGTCGGTGGTGAGGCCCTGCCGCCGGAGCTGGTGAACCGGTGGGCGCCCGGCCGCACGCTGCTCAACGGCTACGGCCCGACCGAGGCGACGGTCATCTCGACCTATGCGCACGTGCAGCCCGGGGATCCGATCACGATCGGCGGCCCCGTACGCGGCACGACCGCCCTCGTCCTCGACTCGCGGCTGCGGCCCGTCCCCGTGGGTGTCGCGGGTGAGCTGTATCTGTCGGGTGCCGCCCTCGCCCGCGGCTACCACCGGCGCACGGTACTCACCTCGGAGCGGTTCGTCGCCGATCCGTTCACGGCGGCCGGCGCGCGGATGTACCGCACCGGCGACATGGTGCGCTGGCGCGTCATGGACGACGACCGGCTCGAACTCGAGTTCGTCGGGCGCAGCGACTTCCAGGTCAAGGTGCGCGGTTTCCGCATCGAACTCGGCGAGATCGACTCGGCGCTGACGTCCCACGAGACCGTGGAGTTCGCGGCAACCCTGGGCCGCACGACGCCCTCCGGCGGCACCGTGCTCGTCTCCTACGTGCTGCCGAAGGCGGGCGCGACGATCGACACCGCCGCGCTGACCGAGTTCGTCGGTCGCTCGCTGCCGGCGCACATGGTCCCGTCCGCGCTCGTCGTGCTCGACAAGATCCCGCTGACCCCCGTCGGCAAGCTCGATCGCGACGCGCTGCCCGAACCGGAGCTCGAGGAACGCGAATTCCGTTCCGCGAGCAACGATCTCGAGGAGACCATCGCCGAGGTGTTCGCCGAGGTGCTGCGCCTCGACCGGGTCGGCGTCGACGAGTCGTTCTTCGCGCTCGGAGGCGACAGCATCGTCTCCATCCAGCTGGTCTCGCGCGCCAAGGCCCGCGGCGTCGTGTTCACGCCGCGTGACGTGTTCGAGCGCCGGTCCGTCGCCGGCCTCGCCGAGGTCGCGACCCGCACCACCGCGGGCGAGGGCCCCGGCGGTCTGAAGGAACTGGCCGGCGGCGGCGTCGGCGAGGTGCCGCTCACGCCGATCATGCGCGAGGTGCTCGGTTGGGGTGGCGGATTCGACCGCTTCTCCCAGTCGGTGGCGGTGACGCTGCCGAAGGACATCGACCGGGACGTGCTGGTGCGCACCATCGGCGCCGTCGTCGACCACCACGACGCGCTGCGGTCGATCCTCGAGCACGACGCCGACGGCGCCCCCGTGCTGCGGGTGCGTGCCGCCGGCACGGTCGACGCCGACGAGCTCGTCACCCGCGTCGAGGTGCCTGCCGACATCGACGCCGCCGCGCTCACCGCGGTCGCGTCGCGCGAGCTCGACGCCGCGCTCGACCGGCTCGCGCCCACCGAGGGACGGGTGCTGCGGTTCGTGTGGTTCGACTTCGGACCCGGCGAACGCCCCGGCGTGCTGCTCGTCGTCGCCCACCATCTCGTGGTCGACGGCGTCTCCTGGCGAATCCTGCTGCCCGACCTCGCCGTCGCGTGGGGCCAGGTGGCGGCGGGACAGGACGTCGCGCTGCCGGCCGTCGGCACGTCGCTGCGCCGCTGGGCCCACGGTCTGGTGGACGCGGCGCGCGCGCCCGAACGCCGGGCGGAGCTGGAGCTGTGGCGGTCGGTGCTCGACGGGCCGGATCCGCTGCTCGGCGGCCGCGCGTTCGACCCGGCGGTCGACGTCGCGTCGACCGTGCAGCGTCTCGACGTGAACGTCCCCACCGCCGACACCGAGGCGCTGCTGACCGCGGTGCCAGCGCTGTTCCACGGCAGCGTCAACGACGGGCTCATCGCCGCGCTCGGCCTGGCGCTGACCCGGTGGCGGCGCGACCGCGGCATCGACGCGACGTCCGCGCTGCTGAAGTTCGAGGGTCACGGCCGCGAGGAGTCGGTCGTGCCGGGTGCGGACCTGTCCCGCACCGTCGGCTGGTTCACCAGCGCACATCCCGTGCGGGTGGACCTGACCGGCATCGACGTCGACGAGGCCTTCGCCGGCGGCACCGCCATGGGATCCGCCGTCAAGGCCGTCAAGGAACAGCTCCTGGCGATCCCGGACAAGGGCATGGGCTACGGTCTGCTGCGCCACCTCGATCCGGTCGGCTCGCAGATCCTGTCCGCCTACACCACCCAGCCGCAGGTGAGCTTCAACTACCTCGGCCGGGTGTCCGCCGCGGACGTGCCCGAAGAACTCGCCGCGATCGGCTGGGTTCCGACGGACGCGCTCGGTGGGGTCGACGCCGCCCTCGACGCGGACATGCCCGCCAACGCCGTCGTCGACATCAACGCGATCGTGTCCGACGGTGCGGACGGACCGCAGCTCGCGGCCGGATTCGCCGTCCCGACCGGCCTTCTCGGCCCGGACGACGTCGAGTCCCTCGCCGCCTACTGGGTGGACGCGCTCGCGGCGCTGGCCCGGTACGCGAGCGAGCCCGGCGCCGGCGGCCTGACCCCGTCGGACGTGCCGCTCGTGTCGGTGACCCAGCAGGACCTCGAGGCGTGGGACGCGCGCTTCCCGTCGGCGATCGACGTGTGGCCGCTGTCCCCGCTGCAGTCGGGCCTGCTGTTCCACGCCCTCATGGACGAATCCAGCGTGGACGTCTACACGATCCAGGCCGTGCTCGACCTCGACGGCGTGGTCGATCCGCAGCGGCTGCGCGGCGCGGCGCAGGCGCTGCTCGACCGGTATCCGAACCTGCGGACGGTGTTCGTCAACGACGCCGCCGGGGCCCCGGTGCAGGTGGTGCTCTCCGACGTGCGGGTGCCGTGGCGCGAGGCCGACCTGTCGCAGCTCGTCGCCGCCGAGGGCGTGCGCGCGACGGTGCCGTTCTGGCGGGAGGAGCAGGCGCGCCGGTTCGCGATGGACGAGGCGCCGCTGATCCGGTTCGTCCTCGCGTCGCTCGGCGACGGCCGCTACCAGCTCGGCGTGACCGTGCATCACATCCTCATCGACGGCTGGTCGATGCCGCTGCTGATGCAGGACATGATGATGCTGTACGCCACCCGCGGGGATGCGTCGCCGCTGCCGCGGGCCCGCTCCTACCGGTCGTTCCTGGCGTGGGTCGCCGAGCGTGACCTCGACGCCTCCCGCGCCACGTGGGCCCGGGTGCTCGACGGGTTCGAGGAGCCGACGCTGCTCGCCCCGGCGACGGACCGGCATCCCGGCGCCGAGGGCGCCGACCGCGTGCGGCTGCTGCTCGACGACGCCCGTACGGCGGAGATCGCCTCGGCCGCAGCCCGGCTCGGCGTCACCGTCAACACCCTCGTCCAGGCGGCGTGGGGCGTGCTGCTCGGCCGGTCGACCGGACGCGACGACGTCGTCTTCGGTGCCACCGTGTCGGGCCGGCCGGCGGACCTGCCCGGCGTGGAGTCGATGGTGGGCCTGTTCATCAACACCCTGCCGGTGCGGGTGACGTTCGATCCGCAGGAGCCGATCGAGCGGTTCCTGCTGCGCCTGCAGCAGGAGCAGGCCGAGTTGCTCGAGCATCATCATCTGGGTCTCACCGAGATCCAGCGGGTCGCCGGGCCGACCGTGGCGTTCGACACCCTCACGGTGTTCGAGTCCTACCCGCTCGACGAGAAGGGCCTGGCCGACCAGGCGGCGTCGATCGACGGCATGTCGGTCACCGGGGTCGGCACGAACGACGCCACCCATTACCCGCTGAGCCTGTTCGTCCATGTCGGATCCGGCATGGAACTCGACCTGCGCTACCAGCGCCGGCTGTTCGACGCGCAGCAGGTCGAGACGCTGCTGTCGCGGTTCGTGCGGGTCCTCGAAGCGATCGCCCAGCAGCCGGCGCTGCCCGTCGGCGACGTCGATCTGCTCGACGCGGCCGAACTCGAGCAGATCCTGCACGGGTGGAACGACTCGGACCACGCCCTCGACGGCACCGAACTGCTCCTGTCCCGGTTCGGGGCGCAGGTCCGGCGCACCCCGGATGCGGTGGCGCTGGCCTACGAGGGCGCCGAGCTGACGTACGCCGAGTTCGGAGCCCGCGTCAATCGCCTCGCGCGGTACCTGATCTCGCAGGGTGTGGGGCCGGAGTCCCTGGTGGGCCTGGCGATCCGGCGGTCGTTCGACCTGCTGGTGGGCATGTACGCGATCGTCGAGGCCGGCGGGGCATGGGTGCCGATCGATCCGGATCACCCGGTCGACCGCGTCCGGCACATCCTCGACACGGCCGACCCGGTGTGCATCGTCACGACCGCCCGCGACGAGTTCACCGTTCCGGACGGGCTCGCCGTCGACGCCGTCCTGGTCGACGAGCTGGATCTGTCGGCGGTCTCGGACGCGCCCGTCACCGACCGGGACCGGCGTGCGCCGCTGCGCCCGGACAACACGGCCTACGCCATCTTCACGTCCGGCTCGACCGGCCGGCCCAAGGGCGTCGCCGTCACGCACCGCGCCATCGTCAACCAGACGGCGTGGATGCTCGACGAGTTCGAGATGACGGCGCAGGACGTCTACCTGCAGAAGACGGCCACGACGTTCGACGTGTCGCTGTGGGGCTTCTTCATGCCGCTGAGCGTGGGGGCGAAGCTGGTCGTGGCGACACCCGACGGCCACCGCGACCCGGTGTACGTGGCGGACGTCATCGCCCGCGAGAAGGTGACGATCACCGACTTCGTGCCGTCGATGCTCACGGTGTTCGCCGCCCACGTCGACCGCGAGTCGTGCGCCACGCTGCGCCACATCTTCGTGATCGGCGAGGCCCTGCCGCCGGAGACGATCGAGGGCGTGCGGCGCATCAGCACGGCCGCGATCGACAACCTCTACGGCCCGACCGAGGCGGCGGTGTCGGCCACCTTCTGGCAGGCGCCGGCCGCCGGACCGGTCGACGTGGTGCCGATCGGCGTCCCGGAGTGGAACGTGCGGGTGCTGGTCCTCGACGGCCGGCTGCGGCCGGTGCCGGTCGGGGTCCCGGGTGAGCTGTATCTGGCGGGCGTGCAGCTGGCCCGCGGCTACGTCCGCCGCCCGGACCTGACCTCCGACCGGTTCGTCGCGAACCCGTTCGGGGCGCCGGGGGAGCGGATGTACCGCACCGGCGACCTGGTGACGTGGAACGAAGCCGGGGAACTCGAGTACATCGGTCGCACCGACTTCCAGGTGAAGTTCCGCGGTCAGCGCATCGAGCTCGGCGAGATCGAGACGGCGTTGCTGGCGCACGAGTCGGTGAACCAGGCCGCGGTGCTGGTGGTGCCGACCCCGACCGGCGACCAGCTCGCCGGCTATGTCGTTGCCGCGCCGGGCCACGAGGTGGACGCCGGCGAGGTGATCGCGTTCGTGACGCGGACGCTGCCGTCGTACATGGTGCCCGCGGCGATCGTGGTGCTCGCGGAGTTCCCGCTGAACACCTCGGGCAAGCTCGATCGCAAGGCGCTGCCCGCCCCGACGTTCGCCGCGCGGGAGTTCCGGGCACCGACGACTCCGATCGAGGAGATCGTCGCGGGCATCTTCGCCGAGGTCCTCGGCGTGGATCGGGTCGGTCTCGACGACGACTTCTTCGCGCTCGGCGGCAACTCCCTGATCGCCACGCAGCTGGTGGCGCGCCTGGGTGCGGCGCTGGATTCGCGGGTGCCGGTGCGGGTGCTGTTCGACGCCTCGACGGTCGAGGCGCTCGCGGCGCACGTCGAGCAGCACGCCGGATCCGGCGGGTCCGTGCCACTGGTGGCCGGGCCGCGGCCGGAACGGGTGCCGCTCTCGCTCGCCCAGCAGCGCATGTGGTTCCTCAACCGCTTCGACCCGGAGTCGGCGGCCTACAACCTGCCGGTGGCGCTGCGGCTGTCGGGCCGGTTGAACGTCGCGGCGCTGCAGGACGCGATCCGGGACGTGTTCGCCCGCCACGAGGTGCTGCGCACGGCGTACCCGGAGACCGACGACGGCGCGGTCCAGGTCGTGCTGCCGGTGACGGCGGTGGTCCCGGACCTCACACCGGTCGTCACCACCTGGGACGAGGTCGCCGATCGGATCCGCGAGCTGGCCTACACGGGCTTCGACGTCACGTCGGAGGCCCCGATCCGGGTGCGGTTGTTCGCCGTCGGCGAGGACGAGATGATCGTCGCCTTCGTCGTCCACCACATCTCGGCGGACGGCTCCTCGATGGGGCCGCTCACCCGCGATCTCGTGGCGGCGTACGTGGCCCGGTCGACCGGGAATGCTCCGGACTGGGCACCGCTGCCGGTGCAGTTCGCCGACTACGCCCTGTGGCAGCGGCGGGTGCTCGGCGACGAGAACGACCCGGCGTCGGTGGCCGCGAAGCAGGTGACGTACTGGAAGCAGGCACTGGCCGATCTGCCGGATCAGCTGGATCTGCCGACCGACCGGCCGCGGCCGGCGGTGCAGTCCTTCGCGGGCGGGAAGATCGACTTCACGATCGACGCCGACCTGCACCGGCGACTGGTCGAGCTGGCGCGGGGCCGGGGCGCGACGTTGTTCATGGCCGTCCACGCCGCGTTCGCGGTGCTGCTCGCGCGGCTGTCGGGCACCGGCGACATCGCGATCGGCACGCCGATCGCCGGCCGCGGTCAGCGTGAACTCGACGATCTGATCGGCATGTTCGTCAACACGCTGGTCTTCCGCACCCGGGTCGAGCCCGGCGAGTCCTTCGCCGAGCTGCTGGACCAGGCACGCGAGCGGGACCTGCAGGCCTTCGCGAACGCCGACGTGCCGTTCGAGCGCCTGGTGGAGGTGCTCAATCCGGAGCGGTCGACGGCGCGGCATCCGCTGTTCCAGGTGGGCCTGTCGTTCCAGAACCTCGCGGCGACGAGCCTCGAGCTGCCGGGACTGACCGTCTCCGGCGTGGACGCGGACCTGCAGACCTCGCAGTTCGACCTGCATCTCGTGGTCACCGACCGGTACGCCGACGACGGCGCCCCCGAGGGGATCACGAGCGTGCTCACGTACGCCACGGATCTGTTCGACGAGCCGACCGTCGTGGTGTTCGCGGAGCGGTTCGTGCGGGTGCTCGAGGCGGTGGTGGCGGATCCGTCGGTGGCGCTGGGTGATATCGAGATTCTCGAGGTGGCCGAGCGGGTGCGGGTGCTCGAGGCGTGGAACGACACCGACCACGCCGTCGACACTGCCGCGACGTTGGTGGATCTGTTCGACGGGCAGGTGCGGCGCGCTCCCGACGCTGCGGCGTTGGTGTTCGAGGGTGCGACGCTGAGCTACGGCGAGTTCGATGCCCGGGTCAATCGTCTTGCGCGGCAGCTTGTTGCGTTGGGGGTGGGGCCGGAGTCGACGGTGGCGCTGGCGATGCGTCGGTCGGTCGAGTTGCTGGTGGGGATGTATGCGGTGGTCAAGGCCGGTGGTGCGTATGTGCCGGTGGATCCGGATCAGCCGGCGGAGCGGACCGGGTACATCCTCGAGGTGGCGGCGCCGGTGGTGGTGCTGACCACCGGGCGGGACGCGTTCGAGGTGCCGGGGGCGAGGTCTGTCCGCGTGCTGGAGCTCGATACTGCGGATCTGTCGGCGTTCTCGGAGGCTCCGGTGGACGACGGTGAGCGGTTGGCGCCGTTGCGGGCGTCGAACACGGCGTATGTGATCTTCACGTCGGGGTCGACGGGCCGGCCGAAGGGTGTGGCGGTGTCGCACGGCGCGGTCGTGAACCAGTTGCTGTGGAAGCGGGCGGAGTACGCGCTCGGTGCCGACGATGCGGTGCTGCTCAAGACGGCGGCGACGTTCGATCTGTCGGTGTGGGAGTTCTGGTCGGCGTTGGTTTCCGGTGCCCGGTTGGTGATCGCCGCGCCGGACGGGCACCGCGATCCGGGCTACCTGAACGCCCTGACGGCCGAGCAGGGGGTCACCACCCTGCACGTGGTGCCGTCGATGCTCGAGGCGTTGCTCGTCGAGTCCGGCGGCACGCTGACGAACTCGCTCCGGCAGGTGCTCGCGATCGGTGAGGCGTTGCCGGCGGCGACGGCGCGTCGGTTCCTGGCGCACAACACGGCCCGGTTGGACAACCTGTACGGTCCGACCGAGGCCGCGGTGTCGGTGACCTTCCACGAGGTCGACGACGCCACCGGGGTGTCGGTGCCGATCGGTGTGCCGGAGTGGAATTCGCGGGTGTACGTGCTCGACGCGCGCCTGAATCCGGTCCCGGCCGGCGTACCCGGTGAGCTGTATCTGGCGGGTGCGCAGCTGGCCCGCGGCTACCACGGCCGGGCGGATCTGACGGCGGAGCGGTTCGTCGCCTCCCCGTTCGGCGACGGCGAGCGGCTCTACCGCACCGGTGACCTGGTGCGGTGGACCGGGACGGGCGACGGGGGCGGCGAGCTCGACTACGTGGGCCGCGGCGACTTCCAGGTGAAGGTGCGTGGCTTCCGCATCGAGCTCGGCGAGATCGAGGCCGCGCTGCGGGGCGTCGACGACGTGCGCGACGTGGCGGTGATCGCGCGGGACGACGAGCGTGGGGGAGCGCAGCTCGTGGCGTACGTCGTTCCGGCCGCCCGTGCGGAATTCGATGTGGCGGAGCTCAAGTCGGTCCTGTCGCAGCAGCTGCCGTCGTACATGGTGCCGGCGGCGTTCGTGGTGCTCGAGGCGCTGCCGCTGAACGTCAACGGCAAGCTCGACCGCAGGGCGCTGCCGGCGCCGGTGTTCGAGGCCCGGGCGTTCCGGGCCCCGACCACCGTCACGGAGGAGGCCGTGGCGCGGGTGTTCGCCGAGGTGCTCGGTCTCGAGCAGGTCGGTCTCGACGACGACTTCTTCGCCCTCGGCGGCGACAGCATCGTCTCGATCCAGCTGGTCTCGCGCGCGAAGGCCCGCGGCGTGGTGTTCACCCCGCGGGACGTGTTCGAACGCAAGACCGTCGCGGGTCTGGCGGAGATCGCCACTCTCCCCGGCGGTGCTGAGCGCGCACTGGCCGAACTGCCCGGCGGCGGCATCGGTGACGTCCCGCTGACGCCGGCGATGCGTGACGCGCTCGACGCCGCCGGCCACGTCGAACGGCTCGCCGTGGCCACGGCGGTGACCCTGCCCTCCGGCGTCGACCACGACGCCCTGGCCGGGGCGATCGGCGTGCTCGTCGACCACCACGACGCGCTGCGTGCGATCGTCGAGCACGACGCCGACGGTGCCGTCGCCCTGCGGGTGCGTGCCACCGGCACCATCGACCCGGAAACCCTGCTGGCGCAGGCGGAACCGGCACCGGGCGCGGCCGACGACGTCCGGGCCCGCGCCGAGCGGGCCCTCGGGGCGGCCGTCGAGCGACTCGACCCCGCCGCGGGCCGGATGGTGCAGTTCGTCCGCATCGACGACGGGCGCGGCGAGGCGCTGCTGATCGTCGCCCACCGGTTCGTGGCGGACGACGCGTCCCGGCGCATCCTGATCGACGATCTGGCCGCCGCGTACGACGCCCTCGCGGCCGGACGGCCGGTGGCGCTGCCTCCGGTCGGCACCTCCCTGCGCCGCTGGGCGCACGGGCTGGTCGAGGCGGCCGACCGGCCGGAGCGCCGCACGGAACTCGCACTGTGGCGGTCGATCCTCGACGGACCGGACTTCCCGATCGGGGACCGCCCGCTCGACCCGGCCGTCGACCTCGCCGCCACGGTCGAGCACGTGCGCAGCACCGTCCCGGCCGCGGACACGGAGGCGCTGCTCACCGCGGTGCCCGAGCGGTTCCACGGCACCGTCCGCGACGGTCTGGTCACCGCGCTCGGCCTCGCGCTGGTGCGGTGGCGCCGGGACCGGGGCATCGACGAGACGTCCACGCTGCTCGAGGTGGACGGGGACGGACGCGAGGCGGCCGTGGTCCCCGATGCCGACCTGTCCCGGACCGTCGGATGGTTCACCACCGCGTTCCCGTTCCGCGCCGGGTTCGAGGGAATCGACCTCGACGACGCGTTCGCCGGGGGACCGGCGATGGGCGCCGCCGTCAAGGCGGTCAAGGAACAGCTGCGCGCCCTGCCCGACGGTGGTGCCGGTTTCGGTCTGCTGCGGCACCTCGACCCCGATTCCGCCGGGGAACTCGGCGCTCCGCGGCCGCAGGTTGCGTTCCACTACGGCGAGCCGGTCCCGGCCGCCGCGTGGGCGCCGGCGGATGCGTTCGGCGACCTCACGGTCGGTCCCGCCGGCCTGCCCGGCACCGCGACGGTCGACGTCGCGGCGACCGTGTCGTACCGCCCGGAGGGCCCGCAGCTCGAGGCGCGCTTCGGGTTCCCCGCCGGGGTGGTCGAGCGCTCGGAGATCGAGGAGCTGGCACAGCACTGGCACGAGGCGCTGGCTGCGCTGGCCCGCCACGTCCGCGAGCCGGCCGCCGGGGGCCTGACCCCGTCGGACGTGCCGCTCGTGTCGGTCGCCCAGCACGACCTCGACGTGTGGCAGTCGCGATACCCGTCGGTGACCGACGCGTGGCCGCTGTCGCCGCTGCAGGCGGGTCTGCACTTCCACGCGCTCATGACCGAGGCGAGCGTGGACGTCTACACGATGCAGGCGGTGCTCGAGCTCGGCGGTGCGGTCGATCCGGAGCGGCTGCGCGCCGCGGCGCAGGCGCTGCTGGACCGGTATCCGAACCTGCGGGCGGTGTTCGTCACCGACAGCGGCGATCCCGTGCAGCTGGTGCTGGGTGACGTCGAGGTGCAGTGGCGGCACGAGGATCTCGGCGGCCTCGCCGAGGACGACCGCGACGCAGAGCTGGCCCGCCTCCTGCGCGACGAGCAGGTCCGGCGATTCGACCTCGGCACCGCCCCGCTGATCCGGTTCCTGTTCGTCGACGTGGCCGAGGGTCGCTCGCTGCTCGCGGTGACGGTCCATCACATCCTGCTCGACGGCTGGTCCATGCCGGTCCTCATGCAGGACCTCATGGCGCTGTACGTCACGCACGGGGACACCACCGCGCTCCCGGCCGTCCGTTCCTACCGGGAGTTCCTCGAGTGGCTCGCCGAGCAGGACCGGGAGGCGTCGCTCGAGGTGTGGGCGAAGGCGCTCGCCGGCGTCGAGGAGCCGACCCTCCTCGCCCCGTCGGTGCGGCATCCCGACGCGGACGCCATCTCCTCGGTGCACGTGGTGTTCGACGAGGAACGCGCCGCGGCGGTGACCGCCCTGGCCGCGAGCCTCGGGGTCACCGTGAACACCCTGGTGCAGGCGGCGTGGGCGGTGCTGCTCGGCCGGATCGCGGGACGCTCCGACGTGACCTTCGGCGCCACCGTGTCCGGCCGGCCGGCCGAGCTGCCCGGCGTCGAGTCGATGGTCGGCCTGTTCATCAACACCCTGCCGGTGCGGGTGGACACCGACGACGACGAGACCGTCGCGCAGCTACTGCGCCGCGTGCAGGCACAGCAGGCGGAACTGCTCGGCCACCACTACCTGGGTCTGACCGAGATCCAGCAGCGGGCGGGCGGCAGGATCGGCTTCGACACGCTGCTCGTGTTCGAGTCGTACCCGATCGACCGGGCCGCGTTGTCCTCCGCCGCCACGGACCTCGACGGCATGACCGTCACGGACGTCCGGCTCGACGACGCGACCCACTACCCGCTGACGCTGCTCACTCTCGCGCAGTCGGAGATCGTGTTCACCTTCAAGTACCTCGAGCGGTACTTCGACGAGACCGAGGTGACCGTGCTCTCGCAGCGGTTCGTGCGGGTCCTCGACGCCTTCGTGGCCGACGCCCAGGCGGCGGTGGGGGACATCGACCTCATGGACGCCGCGGAGCGGGCACACCTCGTCGCCGAGGCCGAGCCGGCGGCGGCTCCGGTCGCGAGCACCGGCCGCACGCTCGCCGCCGTGCTGGCCCACGTGGTCGAGGAGGATCCGGAAGCCCCGGCCGTGGCCGTCGACGGCACCGAGGTGCCGTACCGCGAGCTGGACGCGCGGTCGTCGCGGCTGGCGCGGCTGCTCATCGCGCGCGGTATCGGCACCGGCGACGTCGTCGCCGTCGCCGTCCCGCGGTCGGTGCAGTCCGTGGTGGCGCAGTGGGCGGTCGTCAAGACCGGCGCGGCCCTGCTGATGGTCGATCCCGGCGGCCCGTTCCTCGGGGCGCCGGGTGCCGCCGGGGTGACGCTGGGCGTGACCGTGGCGGAACTCACTGCGGGCCTGCCCGACACCGTCACGTGGGTGCAGCTCGACGACGAGCAGCTGCGCGCCGAGCAGGCGGCGCAGGCCGCACACCCCGTCTCGTACGCGGACCGGCTCCGGGTCGTCGGGTCCGAGAGCCCGGCCCTGGTCACCGCGACCCGCACGTTCACCCAGGCCGAGCTGATCGACCGGATCGGCGAGCTGCGCGAGCAGTACGGCCTGACGTACGAGTCGCGCAGCGCCGCGGTCGGGTCGACCGCGGCCGAGGCCGGTGCGCTCGAGCCGCTGCTGGTCACGGCCACCGGCGCGACGGTCGTCGTGGTGCCCGAGGGCGCCGACTCGGGGGAGGCACTCGACGCCGCCCTGTACGACGAGTGGGTCACCCACGCCCACCTGACCGCCGACGCGCTCGACACCCTCGAACCCGGGGGGCTCGAGGATCTGGCGGTGGTGGTCGTGGTCGACCGGGCGCCGGAGGACCTGCTCGAGCGGTGGCGCACGGCCCATCGGGTCGTCGTCGCCTGAGGTCCGGCCCGCCGCGGTGAGGCTCCCCTTTTCGTCGGGGGAGCCTCACCGCGTCCGGTCCCGGTGGGGGCCCGGGGGTAACGTCGCGGGCGCCTCGGTGGATGAACGAGTGGCGGCTACCGGCCGGTACGGTCCCGCCGAGGGCGCCGGGCGCAGTGACTATGCTTACTCGTTCGCGCGCGAGCAACGGAACCGAAGCGAAGGATGTGGGCATCTACATGCGGTCTTCTCGACACGACGGCAGCCTGGGCGGGAGCGATCCGGCGATCGCTCCCCAGTCGCCGGCCGTCGAGCGCCGCGAACGCCC
>NZ_JAALEH010000095.1:0-22273 GCF_011058195.1 Rhodococcus sp. 14C212
ATCGTCAACTGGCTCTCGGCCGACGACGTGCGCACCGTCGCGCCGTACGTGCACGAGGGCGGAGCGGGCAAGGAGATCGTCGCCCGCATCTTCGTGCTGCCCGGCTTCGACCCCGAGACCGCCCGCAGCATCGGCCGTCGCATGATCGCCGCCTACATGAACGTCCCCGTCTACCGTGCCTTCCATGAATTCCTCGGCCGCAGCGAAGAGTTCGAGGGCATGTGGCGGTTGTGGGGGGAGGGGGAGCGGTCGGCGGCCCTCGCCGCCATCCCGGATCACGTGGTGGACCAGCTGGTCGTGCACGGGCCGCCGGAGGCGTGCCGGGAGCACATCGAACGGTACGTCGAGGCGGGTGTGACCACCCCCGTGATCGCGATGACCACCGCGGGTGATCCGACGGAGATGATCCGGGCCCTCGCCCCACGCTGATCGCCGGATCCGCGCGCCGGGCGGTCGACGGCGACAACGACCGGATCGATAGCGCGACCGACCGGGAACCGCGCGGCTGTTCCGTGCCGATCGGTTCGGCGGCGAGCGTCGTCACGATTCGGTTGCGACGGTAACGTGCCCGTCGGGCGCCGACGACATTCCGGGCAGATCGACCGCTGGGAGGCCGCGATGCCCGGACCGGAGCTGCGTCGGGTGACCGTCGCCGCCGACGACGGCCTGCCCCTGTCGGTGCGGGTGCACGGACCCGCCGACGCGCCCGTCACGGTCGTGCTGGTGCACGGGCACTGCCTGCGCACCGACAGCTGGTCGGCGGTGCGCGAGCGGCTGGCCGGGCAGGCCGGCGCGGGGATCCGCATCGTCGCGTACGACCAGCGCGGTCACGGCCGGTCGGGGGTCGGCGCGCCCGAGACGTACACCATCGAGCAGCTCGCCCGCGATCTCGACGCCGTGCTGCGCACCGTCGTGCCCCGCGGGCCCGTGGTGCTGGCGGGACACTCGATGGGCGGGATGGTGGCGATGGCCTACGCGCGGCTGTACCCGGAGGCGATCGGCAGCCGTGTCGTCGCCGCCGCGCTCGTCGCGACCGCGGCGAGCGGCCTGGCCGACCTGGGTCTCGGCCGCTACCTGCGGCACCCGGCGGTGTCCGTGCTGCACCGCGCGGTGCGACGGGCGCCGCGGGTGATGCAGGGATCGATGCGCGTCGGCGGGCGGATGTGCGCGCCCGTGGTCCGTCGCGGCGTCACGGACTCGTGGGCGCGTTCGCTGGCGACGACCCTGGCGAACGAGACGTCGATCGTGACGCTCTCGCGTTTCCTGGCGGCGTTCGCGGTGCTGGACGAGTCGGCGGCGCTGGCCGTGCTGGCGGCGATCCCGGTCCTGGTGGTCGGCGGGTCGGCTGACGAGCTGACCCCGTTCGCGCATTCGCGGGCCATCGCCGCGCGGCTGCCGGCCGCCGAACTGGTGCGGGTCGACGGCGCGGGGCACTCGCTCATCGTCGAGCGTGCCGATGAGGTGGCGGCCGCGCTGCTGCGATTGCTCACCCACGTTCGGGGGGTGGCCACCCCCGTCGGGGTCGTGTAGGCAGGAGCACATGACCGACACGCGCACCGACCAGCCCGCCGCCGTTCTCATCGCCGTCGACGAGGCGTCCGGCATCGGCCTGCTCACCCTGAACCGTCCCGATCAGCGAAACCCGCTGTCCGCGGCGGCGATGCGCGAGGTCACGATGGGACTGCGCGCGCTGTCCGCCGAGTCCGCGACCCGGGTGATCGTGATCCGCGCCGAGGGGCCGGTGTTCTCCGCCGGTCACGACCTGCGCGAGATGATCGGCCGCACCCTCGAGGACGAGCGGGTCATCTTCGACACCTGCACCGAGATGATGCAGACCGTGCAGTCGGTGCCGCAGCCGGTGATCGCGTCGGTGCAGGGTGCGGCCGTCGCGGCCGGATGCCAGCTGGTGGCGTCGTGCGACCTGGCGGTCGCGTCGTCGGACGCGGTATTCGGGACCCCGGGGGTGAAGATCGGCCTGTTCTGCTCCACGCCGATGGTCGCGCTCAGCCGCGCGGTGGGCCGCAAGCGGGCCATGCAGATGCTGCTCACGGGCGAAACCATCGATGCGGAGACGGCCGCGGACTGGGGACTGGTCAACTTCGTCGTCGACCCGGCGGCGCTGGAAACCGAGACCGCCGCGCTGGCCGCGAAGATCGTCTCGGCGTCCCCGGCGACGGTGCGGATCGGCAAGGAGGCCTTCTACCGGCAGATCGAGCTGCCGCAGGAGCAGGCCTACGAGGCGATGGCCGAGACCATGGCGACCAACGCGATGATCTGCGACGCGCAGGAGGGCATGACCGCGTTCGTGGAGAAGCGCCGGCCCGCATGGCAGGGCCGCTAGGCTTATCGAGCGTTAAGTCTGGACCATTGGTTGGACGTCCTATAACGTGTCCGATCATGAGCTCAGACCCGCGCGCGAACACCGTCGACGGCGTGCTGCACCGCAGCGCCGCCCGCTTCCCTCACCGCACCGCCCTGCGGTTCGGCGACCGCACCCTCACCTACCGTGAGCTCGACGACGCGGTCACCCGGGCGGCCGCGCGGCTGCGCGCGCTGGGCCTGGGCCAGGGCGATCGCGTCGCCGCGTACGGCACCAACTCCGACGCCTACGTCGTCGGGTACCTCGCCGTCGCCCGGGCCGGCCTGGTGCACGTGCCGATCAACTACGCGCTGCGCGGCGAGGAACTGAGCTACCTGCTCGGTCAGTCCGGGGCGCGTGTCGTCCTCGTCGACCCCGCCCTGGCCGGCAACCTCGAGCAGGTGCTCGCCGACGTCCCGGCCGAACACGTCCTGCCGCTGCGCGACGCCGACGACTCGCTGCTCGCCGTCGCATGCACGGGCGAGGTCCCGGAACTCGACGTGACCGTCTCCGACGCCGACCTCGTGCAGCTCCTCTACACCTCCGGCACCACGTCGAAGCCCAAGGGCGCCATGATGCCCCACCGGGCGCTGGTGCACGAGTACACCTCGTCGATCGTCGCGCTGGACCTGGCTGCGGACGACAACCCGCTGATCTGCATGCCGCTCTACCACTCGGCCGGCATGCACGTCTTCATGCTGCCGTACCTGGCCGTCGGCGCCACGATCACGCTGCTGCCCGCCCCCGACATCCCGGAGATCCTGCGGCTCGTCGAGTCCGAGCGCATCGGCTCGCTGTTCCTCGCCCCCACGGTGTGGGTGCCGCTGGCGAACCACCCCGATCTCGAGACCCGCGATCTGTCGTCGCTGCGCAAGGCCCAGTACGGCGCGTCGATCATGCCCGTCACCGTGCTGAACCGGCTCCGCGGGCGCTACCCCGACCTGGGGTTCTACAACTGCTTCGGGCAATCCGAGATCGGTCCGCTGGCAACGGTTCTGCGTCCGGAGGAGCACGAGGCCCGGCCGTCGTCGTGCGGGAAGGCGGTGCTGTTCGTCGAGACCCGTGTCGTCGACGCCGACGGCAACGATGTGCCCGACGGCGAGTCCGGCGAGGTGCTGTACCGGTCGCCGCAGCTGTGCCTGGGCTACTGGGACAACCCGGAGGCCACCGCGGAAGCGTTCCGGGACGGCTGGTTCCATTCCGGCGACCTCGTCACGCGCGATGCCGAGGGCTACATCACCGTCGTCGACCGCATCAAGGACGTCATCAACACCGGCGGCATCCTCGTCGCGTCCCGCGAGGTGGAGGACGCGCTCTACACCCACGAGGCCGTCGCCGAGGTGGCGGTCATCGGCACGCCCGACGAGAAGTGGATCGAGGCCGTCACCGCCGTCGTCGTGCTGCGCGACGGCGCGGATATCGACGAGCGCGAGCTGATCGACCACGTCAAGCAGCGGCTCGCCCCGTTCAAGGTGCCGAAGCTCGTCCGGTTCGTGGACACGTTGCCGCGCAACCAGAGTGGCAAGCTGCTCAAGCGAGAGCTGCGCACCACGTGACCGAATGTCACATGAGTTCGATCGAGGTGAAGCGGTGTGACATTCGGTCACACGCGACGGAAGGCTGAAGGACACCGATGGTCAAGAAGCACGTGCCGTCCTGGCACGACGACGAGGTACAGGCGGTCTCCGAACTCGCCCGCGACTTCTTCGAGCGCGAGGTGATGGGACACGCCGAGAAGTGGGACGCGCAGCGGCGCATCGATCGCGACGTGTGGCTCGCCGCAGGCAAGCTCGGGCTGCTGCTGTGCTCGATCCCGGAGGAGTACGGCGGCGGGGGCGGCACCTTCGCCCACGATCTGGCCGTCTTCGAGGCGCAGGGCTACTCGGGTGACCTTGCACTGGGCATCTCGGTGCACAGCGGCATCGTCGCGCACTACATCCTCGAGTACGGCAGCGAGGAGCAGAAGCGGACCTGGTTGCCCGGCATGGCAACCGGGGAGATCCTCGGCGCGATCGGCATGACCGAACCGGGCGCCGGTTCGGACCTCAAGGCCATCAAGACCACCGCGATTCGCGACGGCGACACGTACGTGGTCAACGGCTCGAAGACCTTCATCACCAACGGCTCGTCGGCCGACGTCATCGTGCTCGCCGTCAAGACCGACCCCAAGGCCGGCGCCAAGGGCGTGTCCCTGCTCATCGTCGACCTGCGCGACTGCCCCGGCTTCGCGGTCGGGCGGGTGCTGGACAAGGTGGGCCAGCACGGCGCCGACACCTCCGAGCTGTCGTTCACCGACGTGCGGGTGCCGGTGTCGAACCTGCTCGGCGAGAGCGAGGGGCAGGGCTTCGCGCAGCTGATGGCGCAGCTGGTGCAGGAGCGGCTGATCATCGGCGCGCAGGCCGCCGGCGCCATGGAGCGCGCGGTCGAGGAGACCGTCCGCTACACGAAGGAGCGGCAGGCCTTCGGGCACAGCCTGTTCGAGTTCCAGAACACCGCGTTCGAGCTGGCGGAGTGCCGGACCATCGCCCGGACGTGCCAGGTGTTCCTGGATCACTGCATCGAGCAGCACCTGAAGGGCGAACTCGACGACGCGGACGCCGCGATGGTCAAGTACTGGCTGACCGACAGGCAGTGCGAGGTGATCGACCGCTGCGTGCAGCTGCACGGCGGCTACGGCTACATGCGCGAGTACCTGATCGCGCGGATGTACGAGGACGCCCGCGTGCAGCGGATCTACGCAGGCGCCAACGAGGTGATGAAGCAGATCATCGCCCGCTCCCTCTGAGCCCGTCCCGGGTGGAGGGTCCCCGCGAGGGACCCTTCACCTGCCGGCCTGCCGGGTGTGGTGGGCCAGCACTTTCGCGAGCAGGACGGCGAGCTGGTCGCGCTCGGTCGGGTCGAGCGGCGCGAACGCCTCGTCCTGCGCCGCGACGAGTACGTCGTCGAGGGCACGCAGGTGCTGCCGCCCGCGGCGGGTGACGCTGATGATGTTGCGGCGCCGATCGGTGGGATCGGGGCTGCGGTCGACGAGCCGCCGGTCGGCCAGCTCGTTGACGGTGGCGACGATGTCGCTGCGGTCCATCCCCGCGCGACGGCCGAGATCCGTCTGACACAGCGAGCCGTATTCCTCGAGCGCCGCGAGCGCGCGGTAGTGGTATCCGCGGGCGTCGGCCTGGCCGAGCCGGTCGAACACCACCCGGTGTACGTGGCGAGCGGATTGGGTCAGCAGCCAGCTCGGGAGCCGCTCGAGCCTCGTGGGCGCGGTCGAAATGTCTGTGTCGGACATGCCATCAGGGTACGGTCCGACGGCCGGAAATCCGACGGTCGCGTCAGCCGTAGGTTCCGATGGGCCAGCGTGGTGGGGGCACGGTCGACGCGATGCCACCGGGGCGGGTGCGCGGGGGCTCACCTCGGCCTGTCGACGATGAGGACCTGGACGGCGCCCAGACGTGGGACGATGCGGCCCGGCAGTGCTGCGAGGGGCTCGAAGTGATGGAGGAACCAGGGGTGCGCGGCGGTGAACAGCCGGCCCTGCACGGTTGCCCGCCCATGGCGGCGGCCGAGGCGCCGCAGCTCACCCGGGGTGAGGTAGGTGCCACTCGAGAACGGTGCGCGGTGGGTGGGTTTGTCGAGCAGCCCCCAGGGGCTGGTCGGGTTGAGTGTGAGCACGACGATGCGGCCGCCCGGACGGGTGATGCGCGCCAACTCGGCCAGGACCGCTGCGGGGTCGGTGAACTCGAGCGTCGCGATCGTGACGGCGGCGTCCGCGATGCCGTCCGGCAGAGGCAGGCGGCGGGCGTCGGCGCGCAGGAGCCGACCGGCGGCACGGTCGGCCGCTACCGCGAGCATCCCGGCCGACAGGTCCACGCCGATCACTCCGGCCCCTCGACCGGCCAGGTGGTGGACGAGCCGGCCGGTGCCGCAGCCGACTTCGACCACCGTCAGGCCGGCGGGATCGGACAGTGCGTCGTCGACCGCGGCCCGCTCCACAGCCCACGCATGGGCGCCCCAGGACGTGTCGAACCACCGGTCGTACCCCCGGGCCCGGGCGGCCGTCAGCTCGTCCATCGAGGCTCGGGCCCAGGCGGCGGGCACCGCCGCGGAACCTCGGCGCTGCGATCGTCCGCGAGCAGCACTGATCCACTCTCCTGCACCGGTTCATTCTCCTTCGGGAGTTCTTCGCACGGTGGCGCATGCACGGGAGATGGCTTCGGCAGCGATCACCACGTCCGTCTCCCGCGTCCAGCGGCCCAGGGAGAGACGGATGGCGCCGAGCGCGGCGTCGTGCTCGATGCCCATCGCCCGCAGGACGGGGGAGGGTTCGTGAGTCCCGGAATGACAGGCCGACCCGGTGGACGCGGCGATGTCCGGTGCCGCGGCGAGGACCGCGGGCCCCGCCGTGCCGTCGATGCGCAGGTTGGCGGTGTTGGGCAGGCGCCGGCTCGGATGACCGTGCAGATGAACCCGGCCCGGCAGGGACTCGGACAGCATTGCGACGAGGCGGTCGCGCAGCACCGCGAGCCGGTACGGCTCGCTCTCGACCAATGCCGTGGCGGCCAGCTCGGCGGCGATCCCGAGCGCCACGGCGAACGCGACGTTCTCCGTTCCGGCCCGCACACCGCGCTCTTGCCCCCCGCCGCCGATGAGCGGCACCATCGACACTCCCTCACGAACATACAGGGCCGCAATCCCTTTCGGGGCGTACATCTTGTGCCCGACGACGGTGAGCAGGTCGACGCCGAGGGCCCCGACATCGAGGGCGATCTTCCCGGCGCTCTGGGCGGCGTCGGAGTGCAGGAGGACGCCGTGCCGCCTGGTCACGTCTGCGATCTCCCGGATCGGCTGGAGCGTGCCGGTCTCGTTGTTCGCATGCATGACCGTGACCAGGACAGTCCGAGAGGTGATCGCCGCCTCCACGTCGGTGGGGTCGAGGATTCCGTGGACGTCGACAGGAAGGTACGTGATCTCCACACCGTGGAGATCGTGCAACGCCCGGCACGCGGCGAGGACCGCGGGGTGCTCGGTGACCTGCGTGATCACGTGCGGTTTGACCTGGCCGGCGGTCATCGCGGCCAGGACGGCGCCGCGGATGGCGAGGGCGTCCGCCTCCGAGCCGCTGCCGGTGAAGACAATTTCCTGCGGGGAGGAACCCACGAACGCGGCGACCTGTTCGCGTGCCAGTCGCAGTGCCGCCTTGGGGGCCGCGCCGAACGCGTGGTCGCTCGAAGGATTGCCGAAGTTCTCCCCGAGCGCCGGTAGCAGGGCCTCGACGACTCGGGGATCCACGGGTGTGGTCGCGTTGTAGTCCAGATAGACGGGTCGTCGGGGCAGACCCGGGTGCTCCACAGTCATGCTGCAGCTCGTCCCCTCGGCGTCGGGAGAGGTCCACAGAGGCGTCCGGACCGGACTTCCTCGTCGATCATTGTCCCCCCACTGGACCGCGGCATGTCCCCGAGGCCGACGATCCGGTGCTCGAGGAATCGGGAACGTCACCGTCCAACGCATGTGGCGTCGTACCCAGCCGGGTGGCCCTGTCCTTGTCCGAGGTGCCTCAGCGCCCGCGGTGATCGGTGATCGGCGTGCGCGGTCCCCGTCGCGGGACCCGCCCCGCCCCGCCGGTCGCCATGATCAGCCGCACGGCTCGATACCGGTGCGGCCGAAGCGGTTCCAGATACTGCACCATGCCGGCGTCGTCGAGTGGTGCGCCCAGCAGCGACCAGCCGACGATCGTCGCGAGGTGGTAGTCGCCCACCGACAGCGCGTCCGCGTCGCCGAAGGCGCGCTGCGCGACCTCGGCGGCGGTCCATACCCCCACGCCCGGGATCGAGCGCAGCTTCCGCTGCGCCTCGGCGGGCTCGAGGTCGACGAGCCGCTCGAGACGGTCGGCCAGCTGGGCGCAGCGCACGACGGTCCGGGCCCGGCCGGGGTCGATGTTGGCGCGATGGAACTCCCACGACGGGACGCGGCGCCACGTCTCGGCGGCCGGCGGCACCCGCATGCCCGCCGGTGCCGGGCCGGGCGCGTCGTCGCCGAACCACGTGACGAGCCGCCGCCACGAGGCGAACGCGGCGACGCTGTGCACGCGCTGTTCGAGGATCGCCGGGACCAGGGCCTCGAGCACGCGGCCGGTGCGCGGGATCCGCAGGGCCGGCAGGCGACGGTGGGCCTCGGCCAGGCTCGGATGCTCGGGCCGGAACCCGGTCGGGTCGTCCTCGGCGCCGAGAAGGGTGGGAAGGTGTGTCGAGAGTTCCTCGGCCCCGGCACCCCACGCGTGGCAGCGCACGCCGCGCGGACCGTCCTGCGCGAGCCGGTAGGTGACCGGCCCCGACGCCAACCGGGACGTGCGCCACACGGCCTGCCCGTCGCGGCGATGGCACGGGTCGTAGGGCCCGCGCTGCAGGGGCTGCAGCGTCAGCGCGACGTCCACCGGCCGGGGCAGCTCGGCGCGGACGACGAGCGCGCCGGTGCTGGGTGGAGCGGGGGCGGGCACCGGTCCACCGTACTGTGCGACGAGGTGCGGATCGAAGGCGGCGACCCGCCGAGCGTGCGCTTCTCGTGCCGACACGCCGATGAGCGCCGCGATTTCTGCACAGCCGCGGCGCGTCGGCGCCTCGGGCGCGACGTCGCCCCTGCCACGGGATATGGTCTGGCACATGATCATCGTGAGCACCGACGGTTCCTGCCTTCGCAATCCGGGCGGCGCCATCGGATGGGCGTGGGTCAATCACGAGGGGCCGAGCCGTTCGGGCGGGGAGCGCTCGGGCACCAATCAGATCGCCGAGCTGCGGGCGCTGCTCGAGGCGCTGAAGGCTCATCCCGGTCCGGAACCGATGATCATCGAGTCCGACTCGCAGTACGCCATCAAGTGTGCCTCGGAATGGTTGCCCGGCTGGAAGCGCAAGGGCTGGAAGACGGCGACCGGCGCGCCGGTGAAGAACCTCGAGCTGGTCCAGGCCATCGACCGTGTCCTCGCCGAGCGGTCCGGGCCGGTGCGGTTCCGGTGGGTGCGCGGGCACGTCGGCAACCACTTCAACGAACTCGCCGACACCCTCGCGGGCGAGGCGGCGCGCGCGCAGGCGGCGGCCCCGCCCGCCGCGAAGCCGCCCGCCGCGAAGCCGCCCGCCGCGAAGCCGCCCGTCCCGAAGTCACCCGTCCCCGAACAGGCCGGGCCCGAACAGGCCGGGCCCGAACAGGCCGGGCCCGAGCCGACCGCCGCGCCTGCGCGCGCCGCGAAGAAGGCGGTGCGCCGGACGGTGAAGGTGGTCGAGGAGGTCGAGTTCACCCTCTTCTGACGAACCGTCAGAATCCGCCGGCAACCTCGATCACCGCGCGGCCGGTGAACTTGCCGGCCCGCACGAGGTCGAGCGCGGGCACCAGCTCTCGTGCAGGGATGTGGCGGGTGATCTCCGCCAGGTGCCGGGGCCGCAGGTCGCCCGCGAGGCGTTCCCACAGCGCCCGGCGCGGACCGATGGGCAGCTGCACCGAGTCGATGCCCAGCAGTGCGACGCTGCGCAGGATGAAGGGCATCACCGTGGTCTGCAGTGCGGCGCCGCCGGTGAGTCCGCTGGCGGCGACCGCGCCGCCCCACTGGACGGTGCTGAGGACGTGGGCGAGTGTGGCACCGCCGACGCAGTCCACGGCCCCGGCCCAGAGCGCCTTGCCGAGCGGTCGCGGCTTCGCGTCGGGGTCCTCGGGCAGCCGCCCGATCACCGAGGCGGCGCCCAGCTCGGTGAGCAGGTCGTGGGCTTCCGGCTTGCCGGTCGAGGCGACCACCTCGAATCCGGCGGCGGCGAGCAGGTCGACGCTGACGGTGCCCACGCCGCCGGAGGCGCCGGTGACGACGATGGGCCCGTCGTCCGGCGTCAGTCCGTGCCGCAGCAGCGCCTGCACGCTGAGCGCCGCGGTGAAGCCGGCGGTGCCGATGGCGGCGGCGTCGGCTGTGGAGAGCTCGCCGAGCCGGACGAGCTGGTCGGCGGGGACGCGGGCGTACTCGGCGTAGCCGCCGTGGCGGCCGGTGCCGATCTCGTAGCCGTGCGCGAGGACCCGGTCACCGGGCGCGAAGTCGGGGTGATCCGAGGTGACGACCTCACCGGCGAGGTCGATGCCGGGAATGATCGGGTAGTTGCGGACCACGCCGCCGCGCGGGACGACGGCGAGGGCGTCCTTGTAGTTGACGCTCGAATGCAGGACGCGGACGGTGATGCCGTCGTCGGGCAGCATCGTCTCGTCGACGGTCTCGGGGGCGAAGTCGATCGCGTCGTCGTGCTCGCGCGCGACCCAAGCGGAGAACGTGGTGGAAGTCATGGTCCGACCGTAGTGGCGGCGCGCTCGTCCGTGTGGAGACACGACTCTTGCCAACGGTAAGTAAAGGCATGCTAAGTTAGGCAACGCTTCGCTGAGTTCGAGGTGGGGGGCGGGGCCGCACGAGCGGCTTCGCCTACCTCGGAAGTTCAATTTTCAAGGAGATTGCCCATGCGTATCCGGTTGTCCGCCGCCGTCGCGTTAGTCGCGGCCGCCTCGCTCGGGCTTTCCGCCTGCTCCTCCGACACCTCCTCCGACACCGCGGCGGACACCGGCGAGACCGTGGTCATCAGTCACGCCCAGGGGGATACCGAGGTGCCCGTCGATCCCGAACGGGTCGTGGTCTTCGACCAGAGCGTCCTGCAGTCCATGATCGACCTCGACCTGCCCGATGCCGTCGGCGTCCCCGCGCTCACGAACTGGCCCGAATCGTTCGCGCGCTACCGGGGCGACGACGTCGCCAAGGTCGGCTCGCTGTTCGAACCCGACTTCGAGGCCGTCAACGCCCTCGAGCCCGACCTCATCATCGTCGCCGCCCGGTCGGCCACCAGCTACGACGCGCTCAGCGAGATCGCCCCGACCGTCGACCTCTCCGTGGACTCCAAGGACTTCCTCGCCAGCGTCGAGGAGCAGAACCGCAACCTCGCCACCATTTTCGGCGCCGGGGACGCGTTCGAGGAGAAGTTCGCCGGCATCGAGGAGTCGTTCGACGCCGTGTCCGCGGCGGCCGCACAGGCGAACCTGCGCGGGCTCATCGCGCGCGTCGAGGCCGCCGAGGTCACCGCGTACGGACCCGGCTCCCGGTACGGCATCATCCACGACCTCGGCGTCAAGCCCGTGTCGGAGACCTTCGCCGACGACGTCGCCCACGGGGACGCCGTGTCCTTCGAGTACATCGCCCAGGCCGACCCCGACCTGATGTTCGTCCAGGACCGCGAGGCACCCCTCGGCGACACCACCGGCCCCCACGCGTCCCGAGTCCTCGACAACCCGCTCGTCGGCGGCACCACGGCCGCGAAGGAAGTCCGGATCACCTACCTCGACCTGTACACCTGGTACATGGCGCCGAGCGCGCTGAGCTCCGTCCAGGCGCAGATCGACGTCGTCGGGCAGGCCGTCGGCACGGCCGCGGCGGCATGACCTCCTCCCACCCGTGAGCGCCCCCGTAACGACCGGCAGGGCCGGCGACCGCACCCCGCGTGCGGCCGCCGGCCCTGCCGTGCGTCTGCGTCCCGTCCTGCTCGGCGCGGTGCTGCTCGCCGTCGCCGCCTTCGCGTCCCTGTTCGTCGGCGTCGCCGACGTCACGCCCGCAGACCTGCTGCGCGGCGACACCGCGACCCTCGAGGTGTTCTTCGTCTCGCGCGTGCCCCGACTGATCGCGATCCTGCTCGCCGGCGCCGCCCTGAGCGTGTCCGGCCTGATCATGCAGCACCTGACCCGCAACCGGTTCGTGGCGCCGGACACCGCCGGCACCGTCGAATGGGCCCTGCTCGGCATCCTCGTCGCCACCCTGTTCCTCGGCGGACAGTCCGTGCTCGGCAAGATGCTCGTCGCCGTCGTCTTCTCCCTCGTCGGCACCTTCCTGTTCCTGCGGCTGCTGCGCCGTGTCCGGTTCACCGACATGATCGTCGTGCCGCTCGTCGGCCTCATGCTCGGCGGCGTCGTCATGGCCGTCACCACGTTCTTCGCCTACCGGCTCGAACTGATGCAGGCCCTGAACACGTGGACCAGCGGCGACTTCTCCGGCATCCTGCGCGGCCGCTACGAGATCATCTGGGTCGTCGTCGCCGTCATGGCCGTCGCCTATCTGTACGCCGACCGCTTCACCGTGGCCGGCCTCGGTGAGGGCTTCGCGAAGAACCTCGGCGTCCCGTACCAGCTGGTGATCAACATCGGGATGGTCGTCGTCGCCGTCACCACCGCCGTCGTCACCGTCGTCGTCGGCGCCATCCCGTTCCTCGGCCTCGTCGTGCCCAACCTCGTCACCATGGCGCTCGGCGACAACCTGCGCCGCGTCCTGCCGATCACCGCGCTCGCCGGCGCCGGATTCGTGCTCGCCTGCGACGTCGTCGGCCGCGTCATCCGCTACCCGTACGAGATCCCGGTCGGCACCGTCGCGAGCGTCGTCGGCGCCGTCGTGTTCATCGCGCTGATCCTGCACACCCGGCGAGGTGCGCGATGAGCCAGGCCGTCGCCGCACCCCCCGCGACCCGTCGCCGGAACCCTGCCCGCGTGCTCGTCGTGCTCGGCGCCGTCGCCGCACTGGCGGTGTGCGCCTACCTGTTCCTCTTCGTCACCGGCTCGTGGGACTTCGCCATGAAGATCCGCAGCCGGCAGGTGCTGTCGATGGTGCTCGTCGGCTACGCCACCGCCTTCGCCGCGGTGATCTTCCAGACCGTCACCAACAACCGCATCCTCACCCCGGGCGTGATGGGCTTCGACAGCCTGTTCATGCTGCTGCAAACCCTCGTGGTGTTCCTGTTCGGCGCGAGCGCCCTCGCGACACTCGATCCGCGCCTGAAGTTCGGGGTCGAGGTGCTCGCCATGGTCGGCTTCGCGCTCCTGTTGTTCCGATGGCTCTTCGACCGCGGATCGCGCGACCTGTACGTGCTGGTGCTCGTGGGTATCGTGCTCGGCGCCCTGTTCGGTGGGCTGTCGTCGCTGGTGTCACGGCTGATCGACCCCAACGACTTCATGACCCTGCAGGACGTGCTGTTCGCCAGCTTCAACAACGTGCAGGTCGACCTGCTCGCCGTGTCGGCCCTGCTCGTCGTCGCGGCGACGGCGTTCTCGGTGCCGCTGCTGCGTCAGCTCGACGTCGTCGCACTGGGCCGCGAGCACGCGATCGGCCTCGGCGTCGACCACCGGCGCGTCGTCACCCGCGCGCTGATCGTCGTCGCGGTGCTGGTCTCGGTGTCCACAGCGCTCGTCGGGCCCATCACGTTCCTCGGGCTGCTGGTGGCCAATCTGGCCCGGGAACTCGTCGGCACGTTCCGGCACCGCTGGACGGTGCCCGCCGCGACGCTTGTCGCGATCGTCGCGCTGGTCGGCGGGCAGTTCGTCCTCGCCCGGCTGCTCGACTACAACTCGAGCCTCATCGTCGTCGTCAACTTCGTCGGCGGCATCTACTTCATCTCCCTGCTCGTGAGGGGTGCACGCCTGTGATCACCGTTCGGGATCTCGCCAAGAACTACGCCGGCACCACCGTGCTCGGGCCCGTCGATATCGACGTCCCGCGCGGCGGGCTCACGTCGATCATCGGTGCCAACGGCGCCGGCAAGTCGACACTGCTGACCATCGTCGCGCGGCTGCTCGACTCCGACGCCGGATCGGTCAGCATCGACGGGCTCGACCTGCGGGCCACCTCCTCGGACGCGCTGGCGAAGAAATTGTCGGTGCTGCGCCAGGACAACAACACCGCGGTGCGGCTGTCGGTGCGCGAACTCGTCGAGTTCGGGCGCTTCCCGCATTCGAAGGGCCGGCTCTCGGCGGCCTGCCACGAAGCGGTCGACCGCGCGATCGAGTACACCGGTCTGGGCGGGTTCGAGCACCGCTTCCTCGACCAGCTCTCCGGCGGACAGCGGCAGCGCGCGTTCGTCGCGATGGTGCTCGCGCAGGACACCGACTACGTGCTGCTCGACGAACCGCTCAACAACCTGGACATGAAGCACTCGCAGCACATGATGCAACTGCTGCGACGTATGGCCCACGAGATGGGCAAGACCGTGATCCTGGTGATCCACGACATCAACTTCGCGTCGTGCCACTCGGATCGCATCGTCGCGATGCGCGACGGCGCCGTCGTCGCGGACGGGGACGTCGACGAGATCCTGCGGCCCGAGGTGCTGCGCAAGGTGTACGACATGGACATCGCCGTGCACGAGATCGACGGCCGTCGCATCGCCGTGTACTTCTGAGGCGCCTTCGGCGCCGGTGTGCCCTTCGGGCGGCGGGGGCAGCCCGAAAGACACACCGGCGACGGGGTCGCTACCTTCGGGTGATGGACGAAGCGCAGCAGGTGGCCGACTTCCGGGCCCGGCACGGCCTCAGTGGCCTGATCGACGTGCACACCCACTTCATGCCGTCGAACGTGATGGACAAGGTGTGGGGCTACTTCGACTCCGCCGGGCCGCTGGTGGGCCGGGCGTGGCCCATCACCTACCGGCACGCCGAGGAGGAGCGCGTCGAGCGGCTGCGGAGGTTCGGTGTCCGCCGGTTCACCGCGATGCTCTATCCGCACAAGCCCGCGATGGCCGCGTGGCTGAACGCGTGGGCGGTGGACTTCGCGGCCCGCACCCCCGACTGCCTGCACACCGCCACGTTCTATCCCGAGCCCGACGCCGCCGGCTACGTGGCCGCGGCACTCGAGCACGGCGCACGGGTGTTCAAGTCGCACATCCAGGTCGGCGACTACGACCCCAACGACCCGCTGCTCGACCCGGTGTGGGGCCTGCTCGAGGACGCCGGCGTGCCGATCGTGATCCACTGCGGGTCGGGACCGGCTCCGGGGACGCACACCGGGCCCGGACCGATCGCCGCGCTGCTGGAACGGTTCCCGCGGCTGGCGCTGATCGTCGCGCACATGGGCATGCCGGAGTACCGCGAGTTCCTCGATCTGGCGGAGAAGTACCCACGGGTGCACCTGGACACCACCATGGCGTTCACCGACTTCACGCAGGAGTCGATGCCGTTCCCGGAGGACGAGCTGCCGCGGCTGCGGGCACTGGGTTCGAAGGTGCTGTTCGGCAGCGACTTCCCGAACATCCCGTACCCGTACGTCCACCAGCTCGAGGCGATCGAGCGGCTCGGCCTCGGCAGCGAATGGGTCCGTGCGGTGTGCTGGGACAACGCGGAGGCGTTGTTCGGCGCGGTGTGAGTCGGGAGCTGTCTGGCCGAATGTCACACCGGTTCGCCGTGATCGAACCGGTGTGACATTCGGCCCCCTCTCACGTGCAGCAGTTGGGATCGAGGACGAGGCGCAGTGCCTGCAGGGCCTCGTTGCAGGCGCGATGGTGGACGTTCATGCCGCGGCGCGTGGACTGCACCATCCCGGCCTTGCGGAGCTGGCCGAGATGGTGACTGACGGTCGACTCCGTCAGCCCCACGGCCGCCGCCAGGTCGCACGTGCAGACGTCGTCCTCCCGCGTGGTGAGCAGGATCGACATCAGCTGGATCCGGGTCGGGTCGGCGAGCGCCTTGAGCCGCAGCGCCACCTCGAGGGCGGCTGCCTCGCTCATCGGTGCGGCCGAGACCGGCGCGCAGCAGATGGGGGCGGAGACGTCGATGACCGGGAGCGCCTTGGGCATGTCCCCATCATCCACCCCTCTTGACATATGTCAAAAAGGGGGTGACAGTGGGCGTACTAATTCGATGTATGTCTCACACGTGGAGGTCATCATGTCCCGCGTCCAGCTCGCCCTCAACGTCGACGACCTGCAGGAGGCCGTGACGTTCTACTCGAAGCTGTTCGGCACCGAACCGGCGAAGGTGAAGCCCGGCTATGCGAACTTCGCGATCGCCGAGCCGCCGCTGAAGCTCGTCCTGATCGAGAACGCGGGCAAGGGCGGCTCGATCAACCACCTCGGGGTGGAGGTGGAGTCGAGCGAGAAGGTGCACTCCGAGATCGCCCGCCTCACGGACGAAGGACTGTTCACCGACGAGGAGATCGGCACCACCTGCTGCTTCGCCACCCAGGACAAGGTGTGGGTCACCGGCCCTGCGGGGGAGAAGTGGGAGGTCTACACCGTCCTCGCCGACAGCGAGACCTTCGGCACGAGCCCGAAGCTGCTGGACCAGGGCGAGAACGCGGAGGGCGTGTGCTGCGGCTCCGCCGCCGAACAGGAGCAGGAACCGGCGACCGGCACCGAGAAGGCGCCGGCCGCGACGACGTGCTGCTGAGCGGCACCCACGGGCCCGCTACGGACGCACGTCCGTAGCGGACCCGATCCGTCGGAAACGCGTCGTCGGCATGCCCGGGCCGCCGCAATCCGGTGCCGGACACCCGGCCGGAGCCCTATCGTGAGGGGATGACTGCCGACGAGCGCAGTGGCGGGGCGACGGGCGGGCGTCCGGCCCGGCCGTCGGAGGAGCTCACGCCGCTGCCGGATCTGGTGCACGGCCGTCCCCGCGCGGGGCCGGTGCGCCGGCGTCGGCCCGTGTATGTGGACCTGCTGCCGCCGTGCAACGCGCGGTGCCCCGCCGGGGAGAACATCCAGGCCTGGCTGGCGCACGCGAAGGCCGGCCGGTACGAGCAGGCCTGGCGGCAACTGGTCGCCGACAATCCGTTCGCCGCCATCCACGGCCGGGTGTGCTACCACCCCTGCGAATCCGTCTGCAATCGCGCCACTCTGGACAGCGCCGTGTCCATCCATTCGGTGGAGCGGTTTCTCGGTGACCGGGCGCGTGAGCAGGGCTGGATGTTCGAGCCGCCGCCCGCCCGCAGCGGCAAGCGGGTACTGGTGATCGGTGCCGGACCGAGCGGGCTGTCCGCTGCCTGTCACCTCGCTCGCCGCGGCCACGACGTCGAGATCCGCGACGCCGGCGCCGAGCCCGGGGGGATGATGCGCTACGGCATCCCGAACTACCGGCTTCCGCGCGACGTGCTCGAGGTGGAACTGGAGCGGGTCGCGGCGCTGGGCGTGGAGCTGACGTGCAACCACCGGGTCGAGGACCTCGCGGTGGAACGGGCGGAGGGTGGTTTCGACGCGGTGTTCGTCGCGGTCGGCGCGCATCTGGCCAAACGGGTCGACATCCCGGCCTGCGACGCGGGCACGATGATCGACGCGGTCTCGTTCCTGCGCGGTGTCGCCGCCGGGGAACCCCCGGCCGTCGGGCGGCACGTTGCCGTCTACGGCGGCGGCAACACGGCGATGGACGCGGCCCGCGTGGCCCGCCGGCTCGGGGCCGAGGACGCGGTCATCGTCTATCGCCGCACCCGCGAGCAGATGCCCGCCCACGAGGAGGAGGCCGAGGACGCCGAACGCGAAGGTGTGCGGATCAATTGGCTGCGCACGGTCACCGCCTTCGACGGTCCCGAACTGCAGGTCGAGGTCATGGAACTCGACGAGTCCGGTCGTCCACGGCCGACCGGACGTTTCGAGACCCTGGCCGCGGACACCCTGATCATGGCGATCGGCCAGGAGACGGAGTCGGCGTTCATGCGCACGCTGCCCGGAGTCGAGTTCGAGCGCGACGGCAGCGTGCGGGTGGACGAGTCGTTGATGACCGGCTGCCCCGGGGTGTTCGCAGGCGGCGACATGGTGCCCGGCGAGCGCACCGTGACGGTGGGGGTGGGGCACGGGAAGAAGGCGGCGCACCATATCGACGCCTGGCTGCGTCGAGTGTCCGACGAGCGGCCCGCCAAGCATCCGATCGCGACGTTCGACCAGCTGCACCTGTGGTACTTCGCCGACGCGGATCGGCGGGTACAGCCTGAATTGCCTGTCGAGCAACGACTTTCCGGGTTCGACGAGGTGGTCGGCGGGGTGTCGGCCGAGGCGGCGACATTCGAGGCGGGCCGGTGCCTGTCGTGCGGCAACTGCTTCGAGTGCGACGGCTGTCTCGGCGCGTGCCCGGAGGACGCGATCGTCAAGCTGGGTCCCGGCCACGGCTACCGGTACGACTACGACAAGTGCACCGGTTGCGCGGAGTGCTTCGAGCAGTGTCCGGTCCACGCCATCGAGATGTTTCCGGAGCCGACATGACGCGTGCCACGGTGGACGGAAACGAGGCGGCCGTGTCGGTCGCCTACCGGCTCAACGAAGTGTGCTGCATCTATCCGATCACCCCGTCGTCGGCGATGGCCGAGCTGGCCGACGAATGGTCCAGCCGGCACCGGCCGAACGTGTGGGGCACCGTGCCGAGTGTGGTGGAGATGCAGAGCGAGGGCGGCGCGGCGGGCGCGCTGCACGGCGCGCTGCAGGGCGGGGCACTGGCGACGACGTTCACCGCGTCGCAGGGACTGCTGCTGATGATCCCGAACATGTACAAGATCGCCGGCGAGCTGACCTCGGCGGTCATGCACGTCGCTGCCCGGTCCCTGGCCGCGCAGGGACTGTCGATCTTCGGTGACCATTCGGACGTGATGGCGGTGCGCCAGACCGGGTTCGCGTTGCTCGCCTCGGCGTCGGTGCAGGAGGCACACGATCTGGCGCTGGTGGCGCAGGCCGCCACCCTGCGGACGCGGGTGCCGTTCGTGCACTTCTTCGACGGCTTTCGTACCTCGCACGAGCTCAACACCATCGAGACGCTGGCCGACGACGACCTGCGGGCTCTGGTGCCCGAGGAGCTGATCCGCGAGCACCGCGGACGCGCGTTGTCGCCGGAGCGGCCGTTCATCCGGGGCACCGCGCAGAACCCGGACACCTACTTCCAGGCGCGTGAGACGGTCAACCCGTTCTACGCCCGGGTTCCGGCGGTGGTGGACGAGTTGATGACGCAGTTGGGGGAGCGCACCGGCCGCGACATGCGGATCGTCGAGTACACCGGGCATCCCGAGGCGGAACGCGTGCTGGTGCTGATGGGATCCGGTGCGCACACCGCGGCCGAAACCGCTGCCGCGCTCACCGCCCGCGGGGAGCGGGTCGGGGTGGTGCAGGTGCGGCTGTACCGGCCCTTCCCCGCCGAGGCGCTGTCGGCGGCGCTGCCGGCGACGGTGCGCACGATCGGCGTGCTGGACCGCACCAAGGAACCGGGTTCCCTCGGCGAGCCGCTGTATCTCGACGTCGTCGCGGCCCTCGCCGAGGCCCATGCCGACGGTGAGCGGGCCGTCATGCCCCGGGTCTGCGGCGGACGCTACGGCCTGTCGTCGAAGGAGTTCACGCCCGGCATGGTCGCCGGCGTCTTCGCCGAACTCGCCCGCGAGCGGCCCCGGCGCCGGTTCACCGTCGGCATCGACGACGACGTGTCCGGCACCAGCATCACCTACGACCCGTCCTTCGACATCGAATCCTCCGACACCGTGCGGGCGATCTTCTACGGCCTGGGCTCGGACGGCACGGTCGGGGCCAACAAGAACACCATCAAGATCCTCGGCGACGAGGAACACCTGCACGCGCAGGGCTACTTCGTCTACGACTCGAAGAAGTCCGGCTCGCAGACCGTCTCGCATCTGCGCTTCGGGCCGCGGCCCATCCGCGCACCGTATCTGGTGAGCCGCGCGGACCTCGTCGGCTGCCACCAGTTCCGATTCCTCGACAAGATCGACGTTCTGGGACCGGCCGCGACGGGAGCGACCCTCCTGCTGAACTGCCGACACCGGCCGGACAAGGTCTGGGACGCGCTCCCCCGCCGGGTCCAGGAACAGATCCTCGACAAGGGGATCACGCTGTATGCGGTCGACGCGGGCCGGATCGCTCGTGAGGTCGGGCTCGCCGGGCGGATCAACGTCGTGCTGCAGACCTGCTTCTTCGCGATCTCGGATGTGCTGCCGCGCGAGCAGGCCGTCGCCCGGATCAAGAAGTCGGTGGAGAAGACCTACGGCAACCGCGGAGCAGACGTGCTGCGGCGCGAACTGGCCGCGGTGGACCGGGCATTGGAAGAGTTACACCGGATCGATGTGCCCGACCGGGTGACCACCACGCGAGTGCCGGCGCCGATCGTGCCCGAGTACGCGCCCGAGTTCGTCCGCACCGTCACCGCGGAGATGATGGCCGGGCGCGGGGATGCCTTGCCGGTCAGCGCGTTTCCCGTCGACGGTACCTACCCGAGTGGCACCACCGCCTACGAGAAGCGCAACATTTCGGAACTGGTCGCGGTGTGGGACCCGGACACCTGCATCCAGTGCGGAAACTGCAGTTTCGTCTGTCCGCACAGCGTGATCCGTACCAAGTTCTACGACAAATCCCACTTGGACGATGCCCCGGAGCAGTTCGGCTCGGCGGCACTGGGCGCTGTGGGCCTGCCGGATGCCCGGTACACCCTGCAGGTCTACGCCGAGGACTGCACCGGATGCGGGCTGTGCGTCGAGGCCTGTCCTGCCGTGGCCCCCGGCGCGACGATCACCAAGGCCATCAACCTCGCACCCCGCGAACCGCGGGTGGTCCCCGAACGCGAGAACATCGCCTTCTTCGAGACGCTGCCGACGGCCGACCGGGCCCGGGTGGACTTCGGCACCGTCCGCGGAACCCAGTTCCTCGAGCCGCTGTTCGAGTTTCCCGGCGCCTGCGCGGGCTGCGGGGAGACCCCGTATCTCAAGCTGCTCTCCCAACTGTTCGGCGACCGGTTGATGATCGCGAACGCCACGGGCTGCTCGTCGATCTACGGCGGCAATCTGCCCACCACCCCCTGGACGACCAACGCGGACGGACGCGGCCCCGCCTGGTCCAATTCCCTGTTCGAGGACAACGCCGAATTCGGGCTGGGGTTCCGGCTGGCCGCCGACGAGCACGCCCGGCTCGCCCGGCGGCGCCTGGCCGAACTGCGGGAGGCGGTCGGTGCCGACCTCGTCGACGGCATCCTGACGGCGCCGCAGCTGCGCGAGTCCGAGCTGCGGGCCCAGCGGGAGCGGGTGGCCGAACTCGAAACCCTTCTCGCCGAGCTGGATCCCGACACGACCGCGGACCTGCGCAGTGTGCTCGACCATCTGGTGCGGCGCAGCGTGTGGATCGTCGGCGGCGACGGCTGGGCCTACGACATCGGTGCCGGGGGTCTCGACCACGTCCTGGCCAGCGGCCGTAACGTCAACGTCCTGGTCCTCGATACCGAGGTGTATTCCAACACCGGGGGGCAGATGTCCAAGGCCACCCCTCTCGGGGCGATCGCGAAGTTCGCCGCCGGCGGCAAGACGGTCCCGATGAAGGACCTCGCGTTGCAGGCCATCGCCTACGGCAATGTCTACGTCGCCCGGGTCGCGATGGGAGCCGATCCGCAGCACACGTTGCAGGCGATGCGGGAAGCCGAAGCCTACGAGGGCCCCTCGCTCGTGATCGCCTACAGCCAGTGCATCGCGCACGGCATCGACATGCGACACGGGATGGACCAGCAGTACCGTGCGGTGGCCAGCGGGCACTGGCCGCTGATCCGCTACGACCCGGTGTTGCGGGCGGCCGGGGAGAATCCGTTCCTGCTCGATTCGCACCGGCCGAGGATTCCGCTCGAGGACTACCGCAGCCGCGAACTGCGGTACCGCGCGCTCGCCAACACCGATCCGGCGGAATACGACCGGCTTCTCGGCCTCGCCGAGGAGGCGATCGCTCAGCGCTGGGACCGGTACGAGGACATGGCAGCGCAAGGGTCGCACCACTTCACCGCCGACGCCCGCAAGGACCGCTGATGGACCTGTCGACGCGCTATCTGGGCCTGGCCCTGCCGAATCCTCTGGTGGCGGCGGCATCTCCACTGTCCCGGACGGTCGACGGTGTCCGCCGGCTCGCCGAGGCAGGCGTCGGGGCGGTGGTGCTCTATTCGCTGTTCGAAGAGCAGCTGCTGCGCGAAGCGGAGCGCAATGCGGCATTGACCGAGCACGGTTCGCAGAGCTACGCCGAATCCTTGTCGTACTTTCCGGAGGAAGCCGTCGAGGACCACGGACCGCGCCGCTACCTGAGTCTGCTCGAACGCGCCGCGCAGGCGGTCGCCGTCCCGGTGATCGGCAGCCTGAACGGCGTCACCCCGGGC
>NZ_JAALEH010000096.1:0-22219 GCF_011058195.1 Rhodococcus sp. 14C212
GCTCGGGGGCGGGTCGGGCATCACGCTCGGCAACGGATCCGAGGATCTGTTCGACTGCACGCTCGCCACGATCGGCAACGACCGTGCCGGCCGGCTCGTCGGCTTCACCGCCGGACACTGCGGCGGGCCCGGGACGACCGTGAAGTCCGAGGTGGACCCCGGGGCCGGGGTCGTCGGGCGCATCGTCGGCACCAACGAGGTGCTCGACTACTCGGTGATCGAGTTCGACCGCGGCCGCGTCGCGCCGGTGAACCGCGTCGGCAACGTCACCATCACCGGCGTCGGCACCCCCGTGGGGTTCCCCAATGTGGCGTGCAAGGAAGGCCGCACCACCGGCAACACCTGTGGTGTCGTGTGGGGCGACGTGTTCAATTCCCAGGAGACCTGGACGCAGGTGTGCGTCGTCGAGGGCGACTCCGGCGCCCCGCTGGTCGTCGGCACGACCCTCGTCGCGATGGTCAACGCATACCTGCTCACGCCGTGCATCGGCCCGGAGGTCGGCACCAACTTCGTCACGATCCTCGGCGACGTCGACGCCCGTGGCGGCGTCGGTGCGGGTTACCGCCCCATCTGACGCACAGGCGCCGGCCGGCTACGGGACCGACAGCGGTAGCGGCCGGCCGACGAGGCTTCGTCTCGGGGCCGGCAGGGCCGCGGCGATCTGCCGGATCTGCGAGACGGAATGGGCGTACGGCGTCGCCACCACGGCCGGGACGCCGCTGTCGCCCGCCACGCGCAGGTCGAGGTCGAGGGGCACCTGCCCGAGCAGCGGCGCCGCGATGGCCCGGGCCAGGCGCTCGCCGCCTCCGGTACCGAACAACGGTGTGCTCGCGTGGCACGACGAGCACACCAGCGCCGACATGTTCTCCACGACGCCGGCTACCGGCATCCGCAGATCACGCGCCATGCGGCCCACCCGTTGGGCGACGGTCTGGGCCGCCGGCTGGGGCGTGGTGACGGCGAGGAGCGCCGCGTCCGGCACGAGTTCGAGCAGCGAGAGTGTCACGTCTCCGGTGCCCGGGGGCAGGTCGATGAGCAGGACGTCGAGGTCACCCCAGTACACGTCGCGCAGGAACTGCTCGATCGCCTTGTGCAGCATGGGGCCGCGCCAGACGACCGGCTCGTCGTCGCGGACGAAGAACCCGACGGACATGAGGGCGACGCCGAAGGCCTCGACCGGCAGCATCGTTCCCTCCAGGGCGACCGGTGCGCGGCGCACCCCGAACAGATGCGGAACGGAGTAACCCCAGACGTCGGCGTCGAGAACGCCGACCCGCTTGCCCTGCTGGGCCAGTGCCACCGCGAGGTTGGCCGTGAGCGTCGACTTCCCGACGCCGCCCTTGCCGGAGGCCACGGCGTACACCCGGGTCGCCGAATCGGGACCGAAGGGGGGAGCGTCCGCGGGTCTCGCGCCGCGCAAGCGGGCGGCGAGCCGCCTCCGCTCGGTTTCGCTCATCGTCGCGAAGACGACCTCGACGCCGGTCACGCCGGCGACTGCCCCGGCGGCCGCGGCGACGTCGGCGGAGAGGGCGGCCTGCATCGGACACGAGGCGGTGGTGAGCCGGACCGTCACCCGGACGAGTCCGGAGCGATCGATCCGCACCTCGCCGAGCATGCCGGCCTGCTCGAGCGGCAGATGCAACTCGGGATCCTCGACCCGGGCCAGCGCGGCACGCACCGCGGCCGCGGAGACCGCCGGGCCGGACGTCCTCCGCGACAGCAGGCTCATGTTCGCTCCTCCGTCCCGGGCGCGCGGAAGGCACGCCGGCGGGGTTTGACCGGACGCATCAGGAACTCCGGGCGGCGCAGCCCGGACCGGCTGGGGCCGGGCCGGGTGTACGCCAGCCAGGCGCGGTAGACCTCGCGGGACCGCCGGGTGTCCACCACCACGTCGCCGTACCGGTCGTCGGCGTCAGCCTTCTCCACGCGCACCTTCTGGTGCCAGCAGTGCATGCCCGACAGCGGGTCGGGGTGCACGGCGAAGGCGAGGTTCTGATGCACGCCGGGGTCGTCCCAGTAGATCCGCTCGCTGTCCGGGTCGTCGCTGCGGAACGGCTGTACGCCCTGTTTGTAGCGCAATCGCCACACCCCGTTTCCGTCGTTGTCGAGATCGACGAGGCCCATCGCCCAACGGGAGCCGGCGTTCTCGGACGTGCGCCAGCGGCCCATGTGGTGCGAGAGCGCGAGTACGCCGGGGCGGATCGATTCGGTCGCCCACACCCGGGCCACGAAGTACCCGATCTCGGTGTTGACCCGGACCAGATCACCTGTGCCGACGCCGAAGCGCGCGGCGTCCGAGGGATTCGTCCACAGCGGATGCGTGTTGCTGATCTCGTTGAGGTACTTCGCGTTCGCGGACCGAGTATGGACCAGGGTCGGCAACCGGAAGGTCGGCACGAGCACGATCTCGTTGTTCGCCGGGTCGATCGAGCGGTGCCCGACGTGGGACTCGATGTAGCCGGGCGTGGCGTACTCCTCCCACCCGAAGTCGACCATGGTCTCGCTGAACAGCTCGAGTTTGCGCGACGGGGTGAGCCACCCGGCGGTCCTGCTGCCGTCCTCGTGGACGACGCCGACCGCACCCGCCTCGCCGACGAGCGGTGGGGTCGAGTCCAGGGTGACGGCTTTGCGCAGCACCCCGTGCGCGTCCGGGTCCGCCCCCTCGGTCTCGGCGGCCGTCAGCGGCCGTTCGTCGAGCCGGTAGGTGTCCTTGGCGACCTCGAAGACGCCGTATCTGCGCATGTACTCCAGCGGGGTGAGCCCTTGGTCGGCCGCGGCCTTCGGCAGGCCCGGCACGCTGTTCTCGAACACCCACCGGTAGTACTCGTCGACGGTGACCTTCTGTCCGGGCCGGTAGGGGGATTCGAAGAACTTGCGGATGCCGAGGCTGCCGTCGGGGTCGATGCGCCAGGACAGCTCGAACCAGAATTCGTTCTCCTCCCACACCTCTCCGGGATTGGACTCGCGGGAGTCGGACACGGTCCGGCCCATGCGCTCGAGCGCCACCCGGGTGACGGGCTGGCGGAATCCGAGCCACTTGCCGGCGTACTGCTCGTAGGACTGGGTGTCGTGCCGCTCGGTGCTGTGGCCCATGGGCAGGACGTAGTCGGCGAAGGTTGCCGTCTCGGACCACGTGGGGGTGAGTGCGACGTGGCAGCCCACGAGCGATTCGTCGGTCAGGGCCTCCAGCCAGCTGAAGCCGTCGGGGTTGGTCCACACCGGGTTGTAGACCCGCGAGAAGTACATCGACAGCGTGCCGCGGCCGTCCTGGAGCAGATGTGGCAGCAGGATCGACATCTCGTTGGTCGACAGGGGGAACTCGGGGGGCCAGAGCAGCTCGTTCCAGGACTCGTGTCCCTCGGGCAGGTTCGGGCCGTGGGCGATGATCTTGTCCCAGCCGTTGGGGCTGGTGCCGCCCTTGGTACCGACGCTGCCGGTGAGCACGTTGAGGAAGAACAGGGCCCGCGAGACCTGCCACCCGCCGAGGTTGCCGGCGGTCGCCGCCCGCCACACGTGCGCCGACAGGGCCGAGCCGGCGGTGGCGACGATCCGGGCGAGTTCGGCGATCTGCTTCTCGGGTACCTGCGCCTCCTGCGCGGCGAAGGCGAAGGTGAAGCAGGCGTAGTCCTCGGTCAGTGCGCGGACGAACGCGTCGAAGTCGTCGGCGGGCAGGTCGGGGTGGCGGTGCTTCATGTAGGTGGGCCAGTTCACCCAGCGGCGCAGGAATGCCCGGTCGATGTGGTCGGTGCGCAGCAGGTATGACGCGACGGACAGCAGGATCGCGGCCTCGCTGCCGGGCCACGGGGCGATCCACAGGTCGGCGTGGGACGCGGTGTTCGACAGCCGCGGATCGAGCACGACGACCTTGGCGCCGCCCTCGACCTTGCCCTCCATGATCCGCTGCGCGTGCGGGTTGAAGTAGTGCCCGGTCTCGAGGTGGCTCGAGATCAGCAGGATGACCTTGGCGTTCGCGTAGTCCGGGGAGGGCCGGTCGTAGCCACCCCACAGGGAGTAGCCCAGCCGGGCGCCGGCGGAGCAGATGTTGGTGTGGCTGTTGTGTCCGTCCACTCCCCACGCCAGCAGGAACCGCTCGGCGAAGCCGTCCTCGCCGGGTCGGCCCACGTGGTAGACGACCTCGTCCCGGCGGTCCTCGACGATGGCGGCCCGGATCCGGGCGGCGATGTCGTCGAGGGCCTCGTCCCAGCCGATGCGCTCCCACTGCCCACTGCCGCGGGCACCGACGCGCTTGAGTGGATACAGGATGCGCTCGGGGTCCTTGATCTGGTTGATGGTCGCGGGACCTTTGGCGCAGTTGCGTCCGCGTGAGCCGGGATGGGCCGGGTTCCCCTCGAGCCGCTTGATGGACAGGTCCGACTTGTCCACGTATGCGAGCAGACCGCATGCCGATTCGCAGTTGAAGCAGGTGGTGGGCACCAGCATGTACTCGTGCGGCACCTTACGAGGGTGGGCCTTGGCGTCGTATTCGACGTGGTGGTCCCAGTTTTCGACCGGAGGAAAGTTCCGCAGCCGCTCGTGCGTGCGCTGACCGGGCAGCGCCGACCCGGGCGGGGTGTGCTCCGTCTCGGCTGACATGGGGTTCCCTTCGGGTGGGTGATCGGGTGCCGGTCGGGCCGCTCACGACAGGGGTGGGTCCTGGCCCGCCCGGACGAACGCAGTCTCGTAGGCCAGCAGTGAGATCTGTGTCAGCAGGCCGGCCGCGACGAGGAGGACGGCACCGGCGAATCCGTTCCACGACGGGGCGGCCAGTGCGGCCGCCACCACTGCCGGGACGATCGCCCCCAGCCAGAACAGCCGGGCGTAGCGGCCGCGGGTGATGATGTGCGCGGCCAGGGTCGCCTGCCGGCTGGCGTGCCGGCCGGAGTACTCGATGACCAGCATCAGCAGGTGCAGTCCGGTCGAGAGCACGAAGACGCGCACGAGGAAGCCGACCGCCCCGTCGGACAGACCCGCGAACGGCGCGACGACGAGCAGCGCCCCGGTCCCGACCATGGCGGCCTGAACCAGCAGATGCCAGAACAACAACGGTGACTGCCACAGGTCGCGGCCCTCGGCCTGCCCGAAGAGGAAACCGGTGTAGCCGGCGACCAGCGCGCCGGAGACCAGGGCGGCCCAGGCGAGCACGGTTGCGGCCCATGCCGATCCGAGGAGGGCGGCGAGGACCCACAGGGCGGCGACCCCGCCGAAGGCGGCCAGCGCGTAGGCGCCCCACACGAGCCACGAGGACCAGTTGGACTCGAGGAAGATGTAGAGAAAGCGCTCCGGCCGCTTCAGGTCCCAGATCAGCAGGACTCCGGTGAGGGCCGCGCCTCCCATGGCCACGGCGGGCGCCGCGTAGTCGCCCAGCCATCCCAGGTCGACGCCGAGGATGTGGGCCAGCCCCGCGACGGCGAGAGCGCCGGCGGCGACGGCCTTGGTCCACAGGTAGGTCGTCACGCGCCATCCCCACGGCCGGGGATGCGCGGTGTTCAGCGTGGTGCGCGCCTTCGTGGTGCGATCCCCGGGCAGGTCGGCGGCGGTCTCGCGGCGGTGCGCGTCCGGCTCGGCCCAGATGTAGGAGTCGGCGACCGGGGCGACCAGCGGATCGAGGACCGCTCGGTCGGCACCGAGATAGAAGACGTTCGGCCCGGTGTTCTGTTCCGGGGAGCGCACGGCGGTCTGCTGCGTGCTGACGAGGGTGGCGATACCGCTGGTCGGGTCGTCGAGGTCGCCGACCCAGATCGAGTGGGTGGGGCAGACCACGACGCAGGCAGGCTCCATGTCGTTGTCGACGCGGTGCGCGCACATGTTGCACTTCGCCGCGGTGTGGGTGTCCTGATCGATGTAGATGGCGTCGTAGGGGCACGCCTGCATGCAGCTCTTGCAGCCGATGCAGCGCTCGTTGTCGAAGTCGACGATCCCGTCGTCGCGCTTGAACAACGCGCCGGTGGGGCAGATCTTCACGCACGGTGCGTCGGTGCAGTGGTTGCAGCGCATCACACCGAAAGATCTTGTGGTGTTTGGAAACTCACCGGCGTCGACGTACTTCACCCACGTGCGGAACTGGCCGAGCGGCACCTCGTGCTCGGTCTTGCAGGCGACCGTGCAGGCATGGCAGCCGATGCACGTGCGCTGATCGATCGCGAATCCGTAGCGCACCGTCTCACTTCTTCCGGATGAGGTAGCGGTGGACGCCGTCTTCGCTCGTGTTCTCCAGCAGTTCGTTTCCCGTGTCGGTCGCCCACGACGGGATGTCGCGTTTCGATCCGCCGTCGGTGGCCTCGACGAGCAGGATCTGCCCGGACTCGAGCTTCTTGATCGCACGCGAGGCGAGCAGCACGGGCATCGGGCATTTCTGTCCCTTGGCGTCGACGACGACGTCGATCTGGTGGTCCACGGTCCGCTCCTGGGTTCGGAAGGGTCAGATGAAGAGGCTGATCCGGGACCTGCTCATGGCGGACAGTGCGGTGGCCGCACCGACGGGCTCGCCCACTCCCTCGAGGAGCTGGTCGCGGCGAAGGCCCAGCAGGTCCATGGTCATCTCGCACGGCCACAGGTTCACGCCCAGCTCGGTGCACATCTCGACCAGCTCGGCGGGATGGGCCACGTTCTTCTGGCGCGCAAGTTTTTTCATCATCCAGGGTCCGGCGCCGGCCAGGTGGAGCTTCGACAATTTCATGTGCCGCATTCCCGGCCGGTTCATGCCGGCCAGCGCCCTGGTCATCGCGTCGGTGCCGGTGATCCGGACGTCGTCGCGCACCAGGGGGAACAGTCCCCAGAAGGTGAAGAAGATCGTCGTGGACATGCCGTAGGCGGCGCCGGTGGAGCCCAGGATCAGGGTCGGCCACATTCTGTCCAGATCGCCGCTCCAGGCCACGATCGTCATGCTCTCCGGGGCGTCGTCGACGTCACGCTGCGGGTTGTCCGACATGCGCCGGCCCCTTTCGTGGTTGCCGGGGAGGCCTCGTCCGGCCTTCGCGCGGAGTGTTGCGATATGTGATCCAGGACACTACATTCGTGTATGCGCATACCGCAAGATGGCTCGGAAAGTCGCCCTCCCGGTACGCGGACCACCCGCCCGTTTCGTCCCGGGGAGGACACGTGGCCGATACCGTCACAGCGTTGGAACTGTTTCGCGAGCTCCAGGCGGGCACCGTTCCCGAGATCCTCGACATCCGCAGCACCGAGGATTTCCGGGCCGGCAGGATCGAAGGACCCCGGCCCGTTCCCACTCGCCACGTCCCGGTCTATCGGGTGATGGAGGAACTCGAGGAACAGGCCGCCGTCACGCGGGCGGGCGCCGTCGTCGTCTGCGGACAGGGCAACGGCTCCGAACTGGTCGCCGAGGAGTTCGAGACGCTGGGCCTGCGCACCCGCTCCCTCGAGGGCGGTACCGATGCGTGGAACCGGCTCCTCGTTCCCGTCGAGATCACCGGACTACCCGGCGACGTGCGCATCTGGCAGTTCCAGCGCCCGGCGAAGGCCTGCCTGTCGTACCTCGTCGGCGTGCCCGGCGGCCGCGGCATCGTCGTCGACCCCGCCAGGTCGACCGGGGCATACCTGGAACTCGCTCGAATGCACGAGGTTTCGATCGTGCACGTCGTGGACACCCACGTGCACGCGGACCATGTCAGTGGCGGCCCGGCACTGGCAGCCCGGCTCGATGCGGAGTATCACCTGCCGCCGGAGGACGCCGGCGGCATCGTCCCGTTCCCCAACCGGCCGCTGCAGGAGGGCGACGAACTCGACCTGGGGTCCACCGTCGTCCGGGCCATGACCATGCACCTGCCGGGCCACACCCCCGGCACGACGGCACTGCTGGTCAGCGATTCGGTCCTGCTCGCCGGCGACACCGTCTTCGTCCGGGGACTCGGCCGGCCCGACCTGACCGGCCGGGCCGAGGAGCTGGCCAGGGATCTGTTCCGCAGCGTGCACGAGAGGCTGCGGCCCCTCGACCCGCGAACGACGATCGCCCCGGCCCACTGGTCGAGCAGCGACGAGATCAACGCCGACGGACTGGTCGTCACCACGCTGGCGGAGGTTTTCACCGCCACACTGCTGAACGAGCGCGCCGTCGAACGTTTCGTCGAGCAGATCGTGAACTCGCTGCCCGCAGCCCCGCACACCTACGAGACAATTCGCCGCGTGAACGCCGGACAACTCGCCCCCGCCGACGACGAGCTCGAGGTCCTCGACGTCGGCCGCAACCAATGCGCGGCATCCACCTCGCTGAAGGCCGCCCACTGAACGGCGCGGCCACCGACGAACACCATCGCGCTCGCCGAGCCGGCGCCCCGCTGCCACCCAACCGGCGCACCTATAATCGGCACCCGACGCTCGGTTCGGAGGGGTGATGGAACAGGACATCGCGGCACAGTTGCAGGAACTCCACGCCCGAGTCTGCAAGGCCATCGCCGACCCCAAGCGACTGCTCATCATCAACGAGCTCCGGGACGGCGAACTCAGCGTCGGCGACCTGTGCGAGGCGCTGGGCTTCAGCCAGTCCAACGCCAGCCAGCATCTGTCCGTTCTCCGCGAGCGCGGGATCGTGAACGCGCGACGTTCCGGCAACAACGTCTTCTATTCGCTGCGCAGCCGGAAGATCGTGCAGGCGGTGGACCTGCTCCGGGAATTCCTGGCCGAGGACCTGGCCGACCAGGCGATCCTGCGGGGCGCCCTCGACGGCCGGGAAGTCGACCTCGGTCTCGATCGGTAGGGCGCCGTCGGGCAGGTCGATTCTCCACCGTCTCGACGGATCCGCGAATCGGGTCAGCCGCAGACCGCACCGCCCGACGCCGAACCGACCAGCTTCGTGTACTTCGCCAGCACCCCGCGCGTGTAGCGGGGAGGCAGCGGCTCCCACCCCTGCCGGCGGGACGCGAGTTCGTCCTCGTCGACCAGTACGTCGAGGGTGCCGTTCGCGACGTCGAGGCGGATCGGATCGCCGTCGCGGACGAAGGCGATCGGGCCACCGTCGACCGCCTCGGGCGCCACGTGCCCGACGCACAGGCCCGTCGTGCCGCCGGAGAACCGCCCGTCGGTGAGCAGCAGCACGTCCTTACCGAGGCCGGCGCCCTTGATCGCGCCGGTGATGGCGAGCATCTCCCGCATCCCCGGCCCGCCCTTCGGGCCCTCGTACCGGATCACCACCACGTCTCCCGCCGTGATCGTGCCGTCCTCGAGCGCGTCCATCGCGGCACGCTCGCGCTCGAAGACCCGGGCGGTGCCCTCGAACACCGATTCGTCGAACCCGGCGGACTTCACCACCGCGCCACCCGGGGCGAGACTGCCCTTCAGGATCGTGATGCCACCCGTGGGATGGATGGGTTCGCCCAGTGCGCGCAGCACCTTCCCGTCCGGGTCGGGTGGGGCGATCTCGGCCAGGTTCTCGGCGACGGTCCGCCCGGTGACGGTGAGACAGTCGCCGTGCAGCAGGCCCGCGTCGAGCAGGGTCTTCATGATCACCGGCACGCCGCCGATGCGGTCGACGTCCTGCATCACGTGCCGGCCGAACGGCTTGACGTCGGCCAGGTGCGGGACGCGCGCACCGATGCGGGAGAAGTCGTCCAGGCTCAGCTCGACCTGCGTCTCGTGCGCGATCGCGAGCAGATGCAGCACCGCGTTGGTCGACCCACCGAACGCCATCACCACGGCGATCGCGTTCTCGAACGCCTCCTTCGTGAGGATGTCGGAAGCGGTGATGCCGCGGCGCAACAGGTTCACCACGGCCTGCCCGCTGCGGCGGGCGTACCCGTCGCGGCGGCGGTCCGTCGCCGGCGGCGCCGCGCTTCCCGGCAGGGACATGCCGAGCGCCTCGGCCGCGCTGGCCATCGTGTTCGCCGTGTACATGCCGCCGCACGCGCCCTCACCGGGGCAGATGGCCCGCTCGATCGCGTCGACATCCTCCCGGCTCATCAGCCCGCGGGCGCAGGCGCCGACCGCCTCGAAGGCGTCGATGATCGTCACGTCGCGTTCGGATCCGTCGGACAGCTTCGCGACGCCCGGCAGGATCGACCCCGCATACAGGAACACGGCCGCCAGGTCGAGACGCGCGGCGGCCATCAGCATTCCGGGCAGGGACTTGTCGCACCCTGCGAGCAGCACCGACCCGTCGAGCCGCTCCGCCTGCATGACCGTCTCCACGCTGTCGGCGATCACCTCCCGCGACACCAGCGAGAAGTGCATCCCCTCGTGGCCCATGGAGATGCCGTCGGAGACGGAGATCGTGCCGAACTCGAGCGGATAGCCGCCGGCGGCGTGCACGCCGTCCTTGACCGCCTGCGCCAGCCGGTCCAGTGACAGGTTGCACGGGGTGATCTCGTTCCACGACGAGGCCACCCCGATCTGCGGCTTGCCCCAGTCGTCGTCGCCCATGCCCACCGCGCGGAGCATGCCGCGCGCCGCGGTCTTCTCGAGGCCGTCGGTGACGTCGCGGCTGCGGGGCTTGATGTCCGGCTCGGTCGCGCTGCTCGCCTCCGGCTGGGTCGCGCTGCTCATCGCGTTCCTCCCGGTCGGGGATCACGCCCGGTCAGCGCCAGCAACCGGTCCTGCACGGGCGCGTCGTCGGGCACCGGCACGGGCGGCGCGAACAGCCCGCTCGCGGCCAGCATGTCGCGCTGCGGTTGTATGTCCTCCCACACGGCCGCCACCAGGTCGGGGTCGAGGCGCTCGTCGGCCCCCACGGCCCGGGCCAGGTCCCACGTGTGGACCGCGATGTCCGCGACCTGCTGCCGCAGATAGTCGCGGGCGGGCACCATCCCGTAGGACAGGTGCACCTGCTTGTCCGGGTCGGTGGACGCCCACGCGACGGAGGCGTCGACGGCGTGCCGATCCCATTCGGCGGACAGATCGTCGCCGAGCGGGTCGAGTTCGGCCTCCGCCTCGCCGATCGTCCTGCCGGCGAGCAGCGGCGGCACCCACCGTTGCTCGTCCACGACGTGCCGGACCAGGGTGGCGACGTCCCATTCGGTGTCGGGGGTGGGGGCGGACCAGTCGGTAACCGCCGAGAGCCGGCTCTCGAAACCTTGCCGGGCGATGTGCTGCAGTTCGAGCCAGTCGTACGACATGGATTCAGCCTAGGCGGGCGGTGGCGGCGGCACCGGGTTTCCCGACGTGCGACAGCCTGCGATGTTCGGAAGGATCGGTGTCGCCGCACCTGGTGCGGTCCCCCGATCGTCCGGACAGTACTGGAGAAGTCATGCCCGTCCCCACCGTCGAGCTCGCCCCCGGCCTGACCGTCAGCGCCCAGGGCTACGGCGCGATGTCGGTCTCGCCCGCCTACGGACCCGTCGATCTCGACGAGGCCCTGGCGACGTTGCATCACGCCGTCGACCTGGGGGTCACGTTCGTCGACACCGCGAACGTCTACGGCGACGGCACCAGCGAACGGGTCGTCGGGAAGCTGCTGCAAGACCGCGGCGACGAGGTGCAGGTGGCCACGAAGTTCGGGCTCGTCGGTGCGCTGGGCAGCGGTAATCGCGGCATCGACGGCCGTCCCGAGTACGCGAGGAAGGCCCTCGACGAGTCCCTCGGCCGGCTCGGGGTGGACCGCGTCGACCTGTACTACCTGCACCGCGTGGACCCGGACGTGCCCGTCGAGGACACGGTCGGCGCGTTGGCCGAACTGGTGCAGGCCGGCAAGATCCGGCACATCGGCTTGTCCGAGGCCACCGGCGACGAGCTGCGGCGCGCGCACGCCGTGCACCCGATCGCCGCGATCCAGTCCGAGTGGAGCATCGTCTCCCGGGACGTCGAGAAGAACGTCGTGCCGACGGCCGCCGAACTGGGCATCGGCTTCGTGCCGTACTCCCCGGTCAGCCGCGGTCTGCTCACCGATGCGTTCGATGCCGCCCGGATCGGGGAGAAGGACCTGCGCCGGCGCTTCCCCCGGTTCGGCGCCGACGTGCTGCCCGCCAATCTGCGATTGCGCGCCGAAGTGCGCGCGGTGGCCGACGAGGCGGACGCCACCGTCGCGCAAGTGGCGCTGGCCTGGCTGGATGCCAAGGCACGGCAGTTCGGGCTGCCGTCGGTGGCGATTCCGGGCAGCCGCTACGCCGCACGGGTCACCGAGAACGCCGGCGCGCTCGACGTGCGTCTCACCGACGAGCAGACCGCCCGGCTCGACACCCTCGCCGACGCGGTCGTCGGTGGGCGGGCCGCGGACCCGACGTGGGTGTCGTGGGGCCGGGAGTGACTACCGGCGGGTAGGCGCCTCGCCGCGTAGGGTCGTTTCATCATGAAACGGGTTTGGTGGGTGTGGGGCGTGGGTGTCCTCGCCTATGTCGTGGCCGTCATGCATCGCACGTCGTTCGGCGTGTCCGGACTCGCCGCGACCGAACGCTTCGACATCACCCCGGCCGTGCTGTCCGGCTTCGTGGTCCTGCAGATCGTGGTGTACGCGGGCATGCAGATCCCGGCCGGGGTGCTGCTCGACCGGTTCGGCTCCCGGGTGATGATCGCCTCGGGTGCGGCGATCATGGCGGCGGCGCAGCTCGTCCTCGCCCTCACCGAGTCGCTGCCCGCCGCCTATGCGGCCCGCGTGTTCGTCGGGGCGGGCGACGCGCTGACCTTCATCTCGGTGCTGCGGCTGGTGCCGGTGTGGTTCGACACGCGGCGGGTGCCGCTGGTGTCGCAGCTGACCGGCATCCTGGGGCAGCTCGGGCAGGTGCTCTCGGCGCTGCCCTTCGTCCTGATCCTGGGTAGCGCCGGGTGGAGCGCGGCGTTCGCGAGCGCCGCGGCGCTCGGCGTGCTCGCCTGCGTGCTCGCCGTGGCGGTGGTGCGCGACGCGCCGCCGGGGGTGGTCGTGCGGACCCAGGCTGCCGGGATGCGGCAGGTGCTCGGGCAGATCGGGGTGGTGTGGCGCAGACCGGGCACCCGGCTCGGCTTCTTCACCCACATGGGGACCCAATTCTCCATCACCACGTTCGCGTTGCTGTGGGGCGTGCCGTACCTCCAGTCGGCGCAGGGACTGTCCGCGGCGGCCGCCGGTTCGCTGCTCACCCTCTCCGTGGTCTCGGCGATCGCGGCCGGCCCGGTGCTCGGGATCCTCAGCGGCCGGTTCCCGCTGCACCGATCGTGGCTGGTGCTGTCGATCATGGTGAGCAACGCCGCGATGTGGACGGTCGTGCTGCTGTTGCCGGCGCCGGCCCCGATGTGGCTGCTCGTCCTCCTGATCGTGACCATCTCGGTGGGCGGACCCGGGTCTATGATCGGATTCGACTATGCGCGGACATTCAACCCGAGCACCGCGCTCGGCACCGCCCAGGGCATGGTCAATATCGGTGGATTCCTGGCGTCCCTGCTGGTGATCCAGGCGATGGGGGTGATCCTGCAGCGTCTCGGCGGCTACACCTTCGAGGCGTTCCGGGTCGCCTGGCTGGCGCAGTATCCCGTGTGGATCGTGGCGATCATCGGGGTGCTCGTCACCCGCGGCAAGGCCCGCCGCGAGGCGGGCGTATCGCCGCGGACGCTGCGACAGGTGCTGCGCGACGGTCGTCGCGCAGGGCCGGCGGATTCGCAGACGCGCATCGAGGAGGCTGGCGATGAGGGGGAGCGGACCCGGGCGGACTGACATCCTCCGGCGGGATCTGGCCCGGTTCCTGAAGACCTGCGGGTTCGGGGTCGAAGAGCTACGGACGAAGATCGACATCGTCCGCAGCGAGTTCGCCGACACCCACGGTTACGATCCCGTCGAGCATGCCGAATCGTGGCTGACCACGCCCGACTCGGTCCTGGACGAGGCCGATCCCCCGCTGCGGATCGAGGACGTCGGGCGGGACGTCGCCGGGATCCGGCTCACGTGCGCCGTCACCGCCGACGTGTACCGGGTACGGGACCTGCTCGTCGCCCGGCGGGACGTGCGGGTGGTCGAGGCGAGGGACTACATCAAGCGCGCCGGCCCGGACGGGTACCGCGGGCTGTGCCTCGTCGTGGAGGGGCCGGTGGCGTCGACCGGCCGTGTACGGACGGTGTACGTCGAGGTGCAGATCCGCACCGGGGTCATGGAGTCGTGGGAGAGCGTGGCGACGCGGCTGCGCTCCGAGTTCGACGGTCACGTCCCGCAGGAGATGCTCGACGAACTGCGCGCCGCCGCGGAGAGCGCCCGGGCTCTCGACTCGCGGATCGGCGCGTTGCACCGGCGCGTGGAGGAACGGTCCGACGTGGACCGGGACGCACCCCCGGCGTAGGTCCGCTCGCTCGGCGCAGCCGCGCGCGGAAGGCACCGATGCGCGCGGGTGATCACGGAGACGACGAAACCCCGCCGCGAGCGCGTCGCGACGGGGTTCGTGCTGCGGGGCTCAGTTGTAGCTGTAGAAGCCCTGGCCGGTCTTGCGGCCGAGGCGGCCGGCGTCGACCATGCGGCGCAGCAGCGCCGGGGGCGCGTAGTGCGGCTCGGCGAACTCGTCGTACAGCGACTGGGCGGCGTTGAGGGTGACGTCGAGGCCGACGGTGTCGATGAGGGTGAGCGGGCCCATCGGGTAGCCGCAGCCGCCCTTCATCGCGGCGTCGATGTCTTCCTTCGTCGCGTAGCCCGACTCGAGCATCCGCACGGCGGACGTCAGGTACGGGATCAGCAGCGCGTTGACGATGAAGCCGGCGCGGTCGCCCGCGCGGACCGTCGTCTTGCCGAGGGTGTTCTTGACGTAGTCGAAGACGGCGTTCGCCGTCTCCTCCTCGGTGGTCAGCGCCGAGATGATCTCCACCAGCGGCATCACCGGCACCGGGTTGAAGAAGTGCACACCCACGACCTGTCCCGGGCGCGACGTCGCCTGGGCCATCTTGATCACCGGGAGCGACGACGTGTTGGTCGCCAGGATGCAGGAGGGCTTCACGACCGCATCGAGCTTGGTGAAGATGTCGACCTTGAGCGACTCGATCTCGGGTGCCGCCTCGATGACGAGATCACGGTCGGCGAGATCGGCGACGTCGGTGGTGACACGAACCCGCGCGATCGCGGCGTCGGCCTCCTCCTGCGTGATCTTGCCGCGGGCGACGCCCTTGCCGATCGAGCCGGAGACGCGCTTGCGGGCCGCGTCGGCGAACTCCTCGCTGGTCTCGAGCACGATCACGTCGCTGCCGGCCTTGGCGCACACCTCGGCGATGCCGGCCCCCATCGTGCCGCCACCGACTACACCGATCAATTCCACTGCCACGGGAGATTCTCCTCGATACGAAGGTTGGACCAGGGTGAACTTACTGCCGCCGCGTCAGCGGAGCAGCGCGCGGGACATGACGACCCGCTGGATCTGGTTGGTGCCCTCGTAGATCTGGGTGATCTTGGCGTCGCGCATCATCCGCTCGACCGGGAAGTCGGTGGTGTAGCCGGCACCGCCGAACAGCTGCACGGCGTCGGTGGTGACCTCCATCGCGACGTCGGAGGCGAAGCACTTGGCGGCGGAGGAGATGAAGCCGAGGTTCGGCTCGCCGCGCTCGGCGCGCGCCGCGGAGGTGTACACCATCAGGCGTGCCGCCTCGACCTTCATGGCCATGTCGGCCAGCATGAACTGCACGCCCTGGAAGTCGGAGATCGGCTTGCCGAACTGCTTGCGGTCCTTGGTGTAGGCGATCGCCGCGTCGAGCGCGCCCTGCGCGAGGCCGACCGCCTGCGCGCCGATGGTGGGGCGGGTGTGGTCGAGGGTCGCGAGGGCGGTCTTGAAGCCGGTGCCGGGCTCGCCGATGATGCGGTCGCCGGGGATGCGGCAGTTCTCGAAGTACAGCTCGGCGGTCGGGGAGCCCTTGATGCCGAGCTTCTTCTCCTTGGGGCCGACGACGAAGCCCTCGTCGTCCTTGTGCACCATGAACGCGGAGATGCCATTGGCACCCTTGTCGGGGTCGGTGACGGCCATGACGGTGTACCAGCTGGACTTGCCGCCGTTGGTGATCCAGCACTTGGAGCCGTTGAGGATCCAGTCCTCGCCGTCGGCCTTGGCGCGGGTGCGCATGCCCGCGGCGTCGGAGCCGGCCTCCCGCTCGGACAACGCGTAGGACGCCATGTCGCCCTTGACCAGGTCGGGCAGGACCTTCTGCTTGAGCTCCTCGGAGCCGGACAGGATCAGGCCCATGGTGCCGAGCTTGTTCACGGCCGGGATCAGCGAGGACGAACCGCAGACGCGGGCGACCTCCTCGATGACGATGCAGGTGGCGACCGAGTCGGCGCCGTCGCCGCCGTACTCCGTGGGGACGTGGATCGCGTTCAGGCCGGACTTGTTGAGGGCGTCGAGGGCCTCCTGCGGGAAGCGGGAGTTCTCGTCGACGTCCTTCGCGTAGGGCGCGATCTCCTTTTCGGCCAGCGCGCGGATGGCGGCGCGGAGCTCATCGTGCTCCTCGCCCAGCTTGAACAGACCGAACTCCGGGTTGAAGGCCATGACGGCGGACTCCTATCGGCACGCGGTGCCAGTTTCTGAATTGGTGTCGCACCCATCCTACTGAATGGAGGGTTCGCGACGTCACGAAATCGGGTTCCAGTGAACCACGGCACTCAGTGCCACGTCAATGGGGTGGTGGGTCGTCGGCCACCCCCGGAGGGTCAGTCCGACGCCGCCTCGAGCTGCGCCTGTACCTGGTGGGCGATCTCCGCGGGCGACGTGCCCGGGGGATAGGTCACCACCGTGATCACGCGCCCGTCGTCCCGCGCCGGACCGGTGGCCGGCGCGGCGCTCTGCCCCGGTGCGACACCGAACGAGCGTCGCACCTCGAGCAGCGCGCGGCGCAGTTCCTCCGCCGTCGCGGACTCGTCGCCGCGGATCATCGCGCGCAGCAGGAAGTTGTGCGTCGCGGTCATCGCGGCCGCGAAGCTGACGATCCGCACCCCCGACTCCGACGGCACCGCGGAGCGCAGGTAGTCGGTGAACAGCCGCTCGTAGCGGTACGTCGTGACCAGCTCCCGCTCGCGCAGCGCAGGCACCCGCTGCACCACGCGATACCGCCACACCGCGAGCTCCCGCTTGTCCCGGAAGTGCCCGAACACCAGCTCGGCGGCCTCGGCGGTGGCCGCCCACGGATCGTCGAAGTTCCCCGACAGATAGTGGGCGACCTGCTCGAGCAGCGACTCGTGATCGGCGAAGATCACGTCCTCCTTCGAGCGGAACTGCCGGAAGAAGGTCCGTCGCGACACCCCCGCGGCCGACGCGATCTGCTCGACGGTGGTCGACTCGTAGCCGTACTCGGAGAACAGACGGATCGCCTGCGTCACCACGTGCACCCGGAACTGGGCGGGATCGGGGCCGGTCGCGTCGATGCGGCGGGCGGAGTCGGGACCGAGTGCCATGGTTCTCAGTATCCAATCCGCGGTATCGAAGTCGAAACGGCCGCGCCGCCGGACCGGCGGCGCGGCCGGCGTCAGGCCTGCGCCGAGTGCGCGGCCCGCAGCTCGAACTTGAGGATCTTGCCGGTCGGCGTCCGCGGCAGATCCAGCGGGAACACGATCTCCCGCGGCACCTTGTACCCGGCGAGCAACGTGCGCGTGTAGGAGATCAGCTCCTCGGCCGTCACGGTCTCGCCCTTCTTCAGGATCACGAACGCCTTGGGACGCTCGCCCCACTTCTCGTCGGGCACGCCCACCACCGCGACGTCCAGCACGGCCGGGTGGCTGACGAGGGCCTGCTCGACCTCCACGGTGGAGATGTTCTCGCCGCCGGAGATGATGATGTCCTTGGCGCGGTCCTTGAGCTGGATGTACCCGTCCGGGTACATCACGCCCAGGTCGCCGGTATGGAACCAGCCGCCCTTGAACGCCTCCGCCGTGGCCTCCGGATCCTTGAAGTAACCCGCCATGACGTTGTTGCCGCGCAGCACGATCTCGCCCATCGTCTGCCCGTCGGCGGGCACGTCGTTCATGTTCGCGTCGACGACCCGTGCGTTCTCCGCCTGGAGCATGCCCACGCCCTGCCGCGACAGGAGCGCCGCGCGTTCCTCGGCGGGCTTGTCGTCCCACGAGTCCTGGTATTCGCAGATCGTGTACGGCCCGTAGACCTCGGTGAGGCCGTACACGTGCACGACGGTCACGCCGATCGCCTCGAGCTGCGCTATCACCGTCGGCGACGGCGGCGCGCCCGCCGTGGTGATCCGCAGCGGCCGGTCCAGCCGGTGGGCCTGCGGGGCCTCGGCGATGGTCGAGCACACCGCCGGGGCGCCGCAGAGGTTGGTGACGCCCAGGTGGTCGATGGCGTCCCAGATCGCGTCCGCCCGCACGGCCCGCAGGCAGATGTGCGTGCCGGCGGCCGCCGTCACGGCCCACGGCGTGCACCAGCCGTTGCAGTGGAACATCGGCAGGGTCCACAGGTACTGCGTCTTCCCGTCGAACCCGTTGTGGAACGTCTCGCCGAAGGAATTGAGGTAGGCGCCGCGGTGCGTGTACATCACGCCCTTCGGCTTGCCGGTGGTGCCCGACGTGTAGTTCAGGGTGATGACCTGTTCCTCGTCGTCGACGCCCCAGTGCAGCGGGGTGGCGTCGAGGTCGTCGGCGGCGGCGAGGAACTCGTCGTACCGGGTGGTGACGATCCCGGCCGGCACGTCCGGGTACGGGACCGTCGAATCCGGCACCTCCACGATCGCCGTCAGCGACGGCACGCCGGCCGTGACACCGGCGACCGATCCCACGAACTCCGAGTCGACGAACAGCAGCGACGCCTCGGCGTGCCCGAGGATGTACTCGAGCTCGGGCCCGGCGAGCCGGGAGTTCAGCGCGATCAGCACGCCCCCGGCGAGCGGCACCGCGAAGTGCGCGATGAGCAGCTCCGGCACGTTCGGCGCCAGGAAGGCCACCCGGTCGCCCGGCTGGATCCGGCTGCGCAGGACCCGGGCCAGGCGCTGCGCCTCGTCGGCGAACTGCGCGTACGTGTAGCGGCGGTCGCCGTGGACGATCGCGGTGCGGTCGGGGAACACGGACGACGACCGCTCGAGGAACCGCAGGGGGCTGAGCGGGGTGTGGTTCGCCGTTCGGGCGGTGGGGACGGATGTGGGGGTGGGCACGGATACCTCCGGGACTTCGGCACTCGGTCGGTGTACGCCATTGTGATCGCTGCAACACCGGAACGGGTGGAGGTTATGAGTCACGACAGATTCCCCGCTACCCTCCGAAGTGGGTATTCGCGGTCTCGGAGGTGGTTCCGGTGAGGTCTGTGTCGACGAACCAGGCGGTGACGAACCCGGCGGCGACGAGGGCCGGGACGCCGAAGGTTGCGTCGACGCGCCAGGGTCCGCACGCGCACCTGCGGCCGAGCGACGAGGACGCCCTGCGCGCCGAGCTGCGGCAGCTGCAGATCTCGACCGGGATGCCCGTGCTGTTCGGTGGGACCGTGCACGGCGGGGACATGCTGCTGTCCGGTTTCGTCGGCACGCGCAGCGGCATCCTCCGCGACCTGGTGATCAGCTCCGAGTGCGGGCTCGGCGGCAAGGTGGTCGCCGAGCAGCGGCCCGGCGCGGTGGCGGACTACTTCAACGCCCCCCAGATCTCCCACGAGTACGACCGGGAGGTCGCGGGGGAGGGCATCGAGTCGCTGCTCGCCGTGCCGGTGGTGGTGCGCCGCCGCACCCGTGCCGCCCTGTACGGCGGCCTGCGGACCAGCCTGCCGATCGGCGACGTGGTCGTCGAGCAGGTGATGCGGTCGGCCCGCAGGCTCGCCCGCGAGATCGAGATCCGGGACGAGGTGGACCGGCGGGTCGCCCTCATCGACAACGCCCGCGCCGCCGCCCCGTCCGCCGTGTCCGTGTCGGTGTCGGAGGGCATCACCGAGAGCTACCTGGCCCTGCGCGAGATCGCGGCACAGACGTCCGACCCGGCGATCGAGGCGCGCCTGCGGGAGGTCGAGGAGAAGCTGCGGACGCTGACCGGCGGGGCGGCCACACCGGCGGTGCGGCTCTCGGCGCGGGAACGGGATGTGCTGGCGTACGTGGCGCTCGGGTGCCGCAACGCCGAGATCGCCGAGCGGCTGTCGCTGAGCGTGGAGACCGTCAAGAGCTACATGCGCAATCTGATGGGCAAGCTCGAGGTGGGCAGCCGGCACGAGGCGGTCGTCGAGGCCCGTCGGCAGGGCCTGTTGCCCTAGCCGGACTTTGTCGTAGCCCACCTCCGTAGCGGACCGGGGTGGTTTTCGGCTCGGTGCCAGCCGGTAGCGGTGGGCAGCGCCGGTATCGGGTGGGTTTCTTCAGCAGATCTTCACCGGATCTCGTGCTGGGCTACAGCGGTGGGCACCTACGGTGAGTGCGCCGCCGCAACCGCGGTGGAAGAAGGCGCCGGTGGCGCGTGCCGCCTTCGAGTGTCCGAGGTGAGAGATGGCTGTCTCCGAATCCGGTTCCCCGGAGTCCACGGCCGGTTCGGCGCAGGCGTTGCTGCTGGCGGCCGATGGGATCGAGAAGAGTTTCGGTCGCGGCTGGTGGCCGGGGCGGCCCCGCACCCCGGTGTTGCGCGGGGCGGAGCTCGTGCTGCGTCCCGGGGAAGTTGTCGGGCTGGCGGGGGAGAACGGCTCGGGCAAGTCGACGCTGATGAAGATTCTCGTCGGGGACTTGCGGGCCGATGCCGGCAGTGTGCGCCGTCCGCGGCGGCTGGGCTATTGCCCGCAGCAGCCGGTGGTCTACGACCGGCTCACGTGCGACGAGCACTTCGAGTTGTTCGGTCGGGCGTACCGGATGAGCCCGGAGGTCGCGCACCGCTCCCGCGGCCACCTGTACGCGGCGTTGGGATTCGAACGCTACGCCGGCACCCGCGCCGACCGGTTGTCGGGCGGGACGCTGGCGAAATTGAACCTGGGGCTGGCGCTGCTGGCCGATCCGGAGGTGTTGCTGCTGGACGAGCCTTATGCCGGGTTCGACTGGGATACCTATCTGCGGTTCTGGGAGATCGTGGCGCAGCGTCGGCAGGCGGGCCGCTCGGTGTTGATCATCAGTCATTTCGTGGCGGACGAGCAGCGGTTCGATCGCATCGTCGATCTGCGGGAGGGCCGGACGGTGCCGCGATGAGCCTCGTCCCGGCACTGCGGTCGACGGCCGGCGACGTCCGGGCGCTGATCGGCCGGTTCCTGGCCGACTATGTCCGCAACCCGGTGAACCTGCTGGTGCTGGTGGTCGTGCCGGTGATATTCGTGATCGTCGCGGCCGGCGCGATGGCCGATGCGGCCCGGCTGCTCGGTGGCGCGGGCGGACCGGCGGTGGAAACGGCGACGGCCGGGTGGGCGGCGGGTTTCCTGGCCGGGATCGCGATGTACTTCCAGATCAATGCCGCACGGGCGGCGGACCGGCGGTTGGTGTCGGCGGGCCTGGCGGTAGCGCGACTGGTGCTCGCCCGGCTCGGCACCGGCCTGGTGTTGGCGGTGCTGGTCTCGGCGGTGGCCTTGCTGGCGCTGGCGGTGCGGACCGGCATCGATGCTCCCGTGCGGGTGACGGTGGGCACCGTGATGTTCGCGGTGATCTATCTGGCCCTCGGGGCGGTGGTCGGCGCGCTGGTGCGTAACCCGGTCAACGGCACCGTGCTGATCCTGTTCGTCTGGATCGTCGACGTGTTCTTCGGGCCGGCGATCGGTTCGGCGGAGCGGGTGGCCACCCGCGGGTTTCCCACCCATTTCGTGACGCTGTGGATGGTGGATGTGCCCTCCCGCCACGGCGGGAAGGTCGGCGATCTGGGATGGGCGCTGGTGTGGATGACCGGGGCTCTGATCGTCGGGGCCGTGGTGGTCACCATCACGGTCGGCGGGGTGCGCCGCCGTGGCGGGCGCAGCGGCCGGGGCGGACGCGCGGATCGGTTCGCGGTGGGGCTGGACATGGGGCTGCGGGACTGGCGCCGCAACCCCGTGCTGTGGGTGCTGCTGGTGGTGGTGCCGATCGTGTTCATCGCGTTGTCGAAGGCGATGACCGTCCCCGAGTCCGGGATGTTCTCCCTGGTCGAGGACGGACGCACGGTGACGGAGGTGTTCTGGCTGCCGGACGTGCACGCCGGGACCATGACTCCGATCGCCATCGCCTCGCTGTCGGCGCTGGCCGGGTTGTTCGTGGTACTCGACGCGCGCAGCGGTGATCGGCGACTGTCGCTGGCCGGCTTCGGTGCCGGGGTGCTGCTGGCGGTCCGGTTGACGGTGATCGCGGTGGCGGTGGTGGTGGTGACCGCGTCGTCGTTGCTGGTCACCGCGGCGGTGTTCGATGCTCGTCAGTGGGGCCTGTACGCGACCGGGAACCTGCTGCTGGCGTTGACCTACGGGCTGGTGGGGGTGTGTCTGGGGCCGCTGTTCGGGCG
>NZ_JAALEH010000097.1:0-21996 GCF_011058195.1 Rhodococcus sp. 14C212
GGATCATCGTGGTCGGGGCCGGGCTGGCGGGGGTGCGTGCGGCCGAGGAACTGCGCCGCGGCGGATTCGACGGCGAGCTCGTCCTGATCGGCGACGAGCCGCACCTGCCCTACGATCGGCCCCCGCTGTCGAAGGACGTCGTCCGTGGCGCGACCGACGACACCACCCTGCAGCCGCGGGAGTTCTTCGACGACCAGCGCATCGAGCTCCGCCTGGGCGTGCGGGCGCAGGGCCTCGACGCGGCGGCCCGCACCCTCACCCTGTCCGACGGGCAGAGCGTCGGCTTCGACGAGCTGATCGTCGCGACCGGGTTGCGGCCGCGGAAGCTGCCCGGCACGGCCGGGCTCGCCGGGGTGCACGTGCTGCGCTCCGTGGACGACAGCCGGGCCCTGCGCGCGGCGATCGTCCCGGGCGGGCGGGCGCTGATCGTCGGCGCCGGCTTCATCGGCTGCGAGGTCGCGGCGAGCCTGCGGGCGCGGGGCATGGACGTGGTGCTGGTCGAGCCGCAGCCGACGCCGCTGGCGTCGGTGCTCGGCGAGCGGGTCGGGGCGCTGGTGGCCCGGTTGCACACCGCCGAGGGTGTCGACGTGCGGTCCGGCGTGGGGGTGCACGTCCTGCGCGGCGACGGGCGGGTCACCGGCGTGGTTCTGAGCGACGGCACCGACCTCGACGTGGACCTGGTGGTGGTGGGGATCGGCTCGGTGCCGGTCACCGGCTGGCTCGACGGTTCGGGGGTGCGGGTGGACAACGGTGTGGTGTGCGACGGCGTGGGCCGCACCTCGGCCCCGCACGTGTGGGCGGTCGGGGACGTCGCGGCCTGGGAGGTCTCGGACGGTCGCTGCGCGCGTCTCGAGCACTGGACGAACGCGGGGGAGCAGGCGAAGGTGCTCGCCGGCGCGCTGCTCGGGTCCGGCGTCGCCGACGCCGCGCAGGTGCCGTACTTCTGGAGCGACCAGTACGACGTGAAGATCCAGGCCCTCGGCGCGGTCCGCGCCGACGACACCGTGCACGTGGTGCGCGACGACGGCCGCAAGTTCCTCGCCTACTACGAGCGCGACGGTCGCCTCACCGGTGTGGTCGGCGCGGGACTGGCCGGGCAGGTGATGAAAATGCGAGGGAAGATCGCCGAGGGCGCGCCGATCACGGAGATCCTCGCGCCCACGTCCTAGCCGCCGGGACGGCGGGCGCTAGATTCGTGTGGTGATCGTTGCGCTCATCGACTCGGGTCTCGGCCTCCTGCCGACGTCTGCATGGCTGCGCCGATTGCGTCCCGAGCTGGATCTGATGCTGTCGATGGACCCGGACGGCGCCCCGTGGGGACCGAAGCCCGGGGACTGGGTGATCGAGCGGGTCGTGAGCACCGCGGAGCGGGCCGTCACCCGGGGCGCCGAGGTGGTCGTCCTGCCGTGCAACACGGCGTCCGTGACCGCGCTCGAGCACGTGCGCGAGACGCTCGGTGACGAGATCCCGGTGATCGGAACCGTGCCGGCGATCAAGCCGGCCGCCGCGGCGTGCGAGTCGGTGGCGATCTGGGCCACCGCCGCGACCACCGCCAGCCGCTACCAGGCCGACCTGGTCGCCCGGTTCGCCGGGGGCCGCGACGTGGTGGGGGTGGCCTGCCACGGGCTCGCCGACGCCATCGACCGCGGCGACACGATCGCGGCGGTCGCGGCGATCGCGGCCGCAGCGCAGCGGACCCCGCCCGACGTGGGCGGCGTCGTCCTCGGCTGTACCCACTACCCGCTGGTGGCCGACGCCATCGCCGCGCACCTGCCGCCCGGTGTGCGCCTGTTCGACAGCGCCGAGGCGGTGGCGGCCCAGACCCTGCGCCGCATCGACGCCCTCGGCCGGCCGTGGGCGGGCAGCGGACGGGTCGAGGTGTTCCTGAGCGGGAGGCCGGGCGAGCTGCCCCCCGGCGCCCTCAGCTTCCCGGCGGGCCGGCAGCTCGTCGACGGCATCGGTGACCCGACCGCCGGGCTGCCCGGCGACGAGGCTCCCCGCGCCGAGACGCGCTGATCCGCCGCCCCGCTCAGCCCATCCCGGTCATGCCCGCGGCCACGAGCCGCGCGATGCCGCCGAGTTCGTCGGGGGAGGGCCCGTCGAGGCCGAACAGCCGGTCGACCGTGGCGGCGGAGAACATCGCCGACACCCAGGTCGTCGCGCAGGTGCGCAGGGTGCCCGGCTGTATCGGGCCGGGCACGCTGGCCTGCAGGACCCGCATGGTGGCCTCCTGCAGGGACGTCCGCAGCCGGCGCAGAGGGGTGCGCAGGCCGGGATGGGTCTCCGCCTCACGCCAGATCACCCGGAGCAGCGAGGAGTGGTGGGTGCGCAGGTCGAGGGCGGCGTCGAGGTTGACGAGGCTGGCCGCCGGGTCGCCGGGGGAGACGAGGCCGGTGACGTCCTGGATCGGTTCGGCCGGCAGCCGCTCGGCGACGAGGGTCTCGAGGATCGACTCCTTGGTGGGGAAGTAGTAGAAGATCAGTCCCTTGGGCACGTCCGCGGCGACGGCGATCGCGGTCGTCGAGGTGGCGTCGAAGCCGTGGGCGGCGAAGAGGGTTTCGGCGGCGTCGAGGATGTGGACACGCGCAGCGTTGTCCCGCCGCGCGCGGCGGCGCGGCGGTTTCGAGCCCGGGGTGCTCATGGCGTTCACCTCCGGGTGCAGGCAAGGGTGTGAAGGCGCCGGGGTGTGGGACGGAGGGCGAGAGCCTCGGCTCCCGCCCTCCGTGCCGTGATCAGTGGTGCGTGGCCAGTCCGCCGTGTCCGTGCATCCGGGCGCTCATCACGGGCAGTGCCGCCACCGCGACGACCACGGTGAGCACGCCCACCACCCAGGCCGTCCAGGATGCACCGCTGTACTCGGTGTAGCCCATGACCCAGGGGGAGAGGAACAGCAGCACGCCGAAGACGCCCATCGCGTAGTCGATCGCGGCCATGGTGGGCCGGACGATCTGCGCCAGTCCGGTCAGCGCGATCAGCACGCCGAGGACGATCAGGGTCCACATCGTTGTGTTGTCGTTGGCGACCCACAGCGGGGACAGGGCGGTGAAGACGCCCAGGATCACGGCCACGTAGTCCTGTAGCCGGCTGTCGGAGAACATGTCGAGCCTCCTAGTGCAGAGTGTGTCCTGCCTTCGGTATAGACCTGATCGACCGGTCGGTCAATGGTGTGGGGGATTGCACTGCGGTAACGCTCCTGTGCAGTTGGGAGGGGGTTTTTACGGATCGGTGACCGGGAGGGGAATGATCTCCCCGGGACGTGTGTTCCACTAGATCGTTGCCTTGGCCAACGAACTGTCGGCCGTTCCCGCACGAGTTCTCAGGAGGTCCGATGCCGGAGCCGACGCCGGGCCGCTCCCTGCCACGCCGTTACGGCTTCGTGGCGGTGGGCACGGCCAGCTTCCTGCTCACCGCCGCGTCGTCCGCTCCCTCCCCGCTCTATCCGCTGTACCAGCAGCAGTGGGGATTCTCCGCGGGAATGCTGACCGCCGTCTTCGCCGTCTACGCGCTCGCCCTGCTCGCCACGCTGCTGACGATCGGCTCGATCTCCGATCACGTCGGCCGCCGGCCGGTCCTGATCGGGGCGCTGCTGTTGCTCGTGGTGAGCATGGGCGTGTTCGTCCTCGCCGACGACGTGGGCTGGCTCGTGCTGGCCCGCGTGCTGCAGGGTCTCGCGGTCGGCGCGGCGACCGGCGCCGTGAGCGCCGCCGTGATCGATCTGCAACCGAACCCGCGCCTCGGATCCTTCGTCAACAGCGTGGCGCCGTCGCTCGGGCTCGCCCTCGGCGCCGCGGGGGCAGGCCTGCTCGTGCAGTTCGCGCCCCTTCCCACCGTCCTCGTCTACGCCCTCGTCGTCGTGATCGCGCTGGCGCTGGCCGTCGTGCTCGTCTTCGTCCCCGACCGGGCCCCCGCGCCGGGCTTCGCGTCCCGCCGGGCCGCGCTGCGCAGCCTGCTGCCGAGCGCGTCGGTGCCGGCGGACGTGCGGGGCCCGTACCTGGTGATCCTGCCCGGTCTGCTGTCGGCGTGGTCGCTCGGCGGCCTCTACATGTCCCTCGGCCCGTCGATCGTGGGCACGGTCTTCGGTATCGGTAACCGCCTCGTCGCGGGGCTGGCGATCTTCACCCTCTTCGCCTCCGGTTCGGTCGCCGCGACGGTGCTGCGCGGCTCCGACCCGCGGCGCGTCGTCGTCGCGGGGACCGCGATCCTCGCCACCGGCGTCGGCGTCGTCGTGACCGCCGTGCTCGGTGGCTGGGCCGTCGCGTACTTCGCCGGTACCGCCGTCGCGGGCTTCGGCTGGGGGGCGGCGTTCCTCGGGGCGATGAACGTCATCGGCGCCCTGGCGGCGCCGCACGAGCGCGGGCGCCTGTTCGCCACCACGTTCGTCGTCTGCTACCTCGCGTTCTCCGTGCCCGCGGTGCTGGCGGGCCTGGCGACGGGCGCGTTCGGGCTGACCGCGACGACGCTGGGCTACGGCTGTGCCGTGATCGTGCTCGCGCTCGGGGCCGGGGCGGGCGTGGCGCTGCGCGGCCCGCGGCGGCCGGGCGCCCAGCTCGCGGAGGCACCGGTTCTCGTCCGCTGAGGCGAGGAATGCCGGCGCGTACGCGAAGGGACCCTCCGTCCGGACGAGCCGGACGGAGGGTCCCTGCACCTTCTCAGAAGACGATCTTGACCGTGTCCGTCACCGGGTGGGCCTGGCAGCCGAGCACGTAGCCGGCCTCGATGTCCTCGGGGTCGAGGATCTCGCAGTTGTCCATCTCGACCTTGCCCTCGAGGACGGTGCAGGCGCACGAGCCGCACTCGCCCTCCTGACAGGAGTAGGGCACGTCGATCCCCTTGGCGAGCATGATGTCGACGAGGGTCCGGGAGCGCGGCCACGGGATCGTGTGGGTCTCGCCGTCGAGCTCGACCTCCACGGTCGCGGCGTCGGCCGCGTCCTCGTCGCTCACCTCGACGGGGGTGTGGTCGGCGAACGGGTCTCCCGCGAGGGAGTTGAACACCTCCGCGTGCACCTGGGCGCGCGGCATGCCCGCAGCCTGCAGCGCCCGGTGCACGGCGTCCATGAACGGGCCGGGGCCGCACATGAACGCCTCGTGGCTCGTGTACGGGGTCACCAGGGTGGCGAGGTGGTCGGCGGACGGCAGGCCCTGCACGGACTCGAGCCAGTGCACGACGGTGAGCCGGGTCGGGTATTTCTCCGCCAGCGCCCGCAGCTCCTCCGCGAAGATGATCGACGCCTCGTCGCGGTTGGCGTAGACCAGAACCACCTTGCCCGAGCCCTGGGTCAGCGCCGACTTGAGGATCGAGACGACCGGAGTGATGCCGCTGCCGGCGCCGAGCAGCAGGAAGTCGTGGTCGAGGGACTTCGGGGTGAACACTCCCGACGGTGGCAGAACCTCGAGGCGGTCGCCCGCGGAGATCCGGTCGCACAGCCAGTTGGACCCGTAACCGTCGACGGTCCGCTTGACCGTGACCTTGGGGGCGTCGTCGGTGTACGGGGAGCTGGCCAGCGAGTAACAGCGGGCCACGGAGCCGGTCTGCTCGCTCGGGATCCGCAGGGTCAGGAACTGTCCGGGCTTGTACGCGAACTTGTCCTGGAGCTCGGCCGGCACGTCGAAGACGATCGAGCGCGAGTCCGGCGTCTCCTCGATGACTGCGGAGACGGTCAGGATCGCGGATCGCGAGCCGTGCGGCACCTCGACTGTCGTCATGGCCAGGTCGGTCCTTCCGTGGTGCGGGTGAAGCAATCTAGAACGCGTTCTAGTTTCAGGATATCAGCAAGACGACGCTACCGGGACGGGGTGCGCCGGGGTCCGGCCGGCTCCCGATCAGCGGGAACGGCACCTGCCCGAACGGGTAGGCCCGCGCGCTCGACCGGACGGCTTCGGTCCCGCGACCGGACGGTTCGGGCTCGAAGCCCTTTCCGTGAGCGTGATCGAGCCCGACAGTGGGGAAGGGAAGAGACGCCGGTCACACCGGCCGCCCCCTTCGAACCACCACTTCCGGCCGACACACCAGGAGAAACGCGATGGCCATCGAACTCAACCAGATCTGGGACTTTCCCATCAAGGAGTTCCACCCCTTCCCCCGGGCGCTGATGGGTGTCGGTGCCCACGACATCATCGGTGTCGAGGCGAAGAACCTGGGCTTCAAGCGCACCCTGCTGATGACGACCGGCCTGCGCGGCTCGGGCATCATCGAGGAGCTCATCGGCAAGATCGAGTACCAGGGTGTCGAGGTCGTCCTGTTCGACAAGGTCGAGTCCAACCCCAAGGACTACAACGTCATGGAGGCCGCCGCCCTATACCAGCAGGAGAAGTGCGACTCCATCATCTCCGTCGGCGGCGGCTCGAGCCACGACGCCGCGAAGGGCGCCCGCGTGGTCATCGCCCACGACGGCCGCAACATCAACGAGTTCGAGGGCTTCGCCAAGTCCACCAACAAGGAGAACCCGCCGCACATCGCCGTCTCCACCACGGCCGGCACCGGCTCGGAGACCTCCTGGGCATACGTCATCACCGACACCTCGGACATGGACCACCCGCACAAGTGGGTCGGCTTCGACGAGGCCACGATCGTTACCCTCGCGATCGACGACCCGCTGCTGTACTACACCTGCCCGCAGCACTTCACCGCCTACTGCGGCTTCGACGTCCTCGCCCACGGCTCCGAGCCGTTCGTCTCGCGGCTGGACTTCGCGCCGTCGCTCGGCAACGCCCTGTACTCGATCGAACTCGTCGCCAAGCATCTGCGCGAGGCCACCTTCGAGCCGCGCAACCTCAAGGCGCGCGAGGGCATGATGAACGCCCAGTACATCGCCGCACAGGCCTTCAACTCGGGCGGCCTGGGCATCGTGCACTCCATCTCGCACGCCGTGTCCGCCTTCTTCGACAGCCACCACGGCCTCAACAACGCCATCGCCCTGCCGCGTGTGTGGGAGTACAACCTGCCCTCGCGCTACGAGCACTACGCCCGCATCGCCACCGCGATGGGCGTCGACACCCGCAACATGACCACCGTCCAGGCCGCGGACGCGGCGGTCGAGGCCGCCATCCGGCTCGCCAAGGACGTCGGGATCCCCGACAACTTCGGTCAGGTGCGCGTCGACTCGTACGAGAAGAACCGCATGAACACCGGCAAGTACGCCGGCCGCGGCGACGTCATCAAGGGCGACGAGAAGACCGTGCGGGCCATCTCCGAGCACATCCAGGGCGACTGGTGCACCCCGGGCAACCCGCGCGAGGTGACGGTCGAGTCGATGATCCCGGTCGTCGACCACTGCATCAACCGGTCCTACTGACCCACCTGCTCGATCGATCCCGTGCCCGGGGCGGGGCGACCCGCCCCGGGCACACCCACCTCCCTCGAGTGCCGACGACACAGGAGCACCGATGACCAGCTTCGCCAGCGGACCGGAACTCGCCGACGCGCTGCGCCGCCACGACTACATCGCCGACGACGAGTTCGCGGTCGTCGTCCACCTCGCCACCGCGCTCCAGCGACCCCTGCTGCTCGAGGGGCCAGCCGGCGTCGGCAAGACCGAGCTGGCCAAGGCGCTCGCCGCCGCCGGCGGGCGCAGGCTGGTGCGGCTGCAGTGTTACGAGGGCCTCGACGACAGCCGGGCGCTGTACGAGTGGGACTACGCCAAGCAGCTGCTGCACGTGCAGATGCTGCGCGACCGCATCGGCGAGCAGCTCGCCGCCTACCCCGACGTCGCCGAGGCGTCCCGGTTCCTCGCCGCGCAGGACTTCGGCCTGTACTCCGAGAAGTTCCTCGCCGTGCGCCCCCTGCTCGAGGCGATCCTCTCCCCGGAACCGGTGGTGCTCCTCGTCGACGAGGTGGACCGCACCGAGGAGTCCATGGAGGCGCTGTTGCTCGAGGTCCTCGCCGAGGGGCAGGTCACCATTCCCGAGGTGGGCACCTTCACGGCCCGGTCCTCGCCGTGGGTGATCCTGACCTCCAACGACACCCGCGAACTCTCGCCCGCCCTCAAGCGCCGCTGCCTGCACTACCACGTCGGTTATCCCACCCCCGAGCGCGAGCGCGAGATCGTCACCGCCCGGGCCCCCGAGGTCGACACGGTGACCGCCGCCGAGGTGGTGGACCTGGCCCGCACCCTCCGGGACCTGCCGTTGCGCAAGAGCCCGTCCATCTCGGAGGTGATCGACGCCGCGCGCGCCGCGACCGTCCTGCGGCGAGGCGGCGGCGACCACACCTCGCTCCGGCAGATCCGCGACATCCTGCTCGCGACGTTACTCAAGTACACCGGCGACGCCGACCTGGTCCGCGCACGTCTCGACGGGAGTCCGGCCGAGGTCGCCGTGACTCCGGCCGAACCGGCGGGGGAGCGGCCCGAGCGGGCCACCGTCGCGTCCCGGCCGGCCAACACCACCACCGCGGTGTTCCGGGGACGCGGTGGTGGCGGCGGCCGAAGCGGCGTCGGCATCGGCGTGCGGCGGTGACGCGATGCCCGTGACGCCGCTGGCGACGATGCGCACCTCGTATCCCCTCGACGTGGTCGCCGCCGTGTTCGGGCGCCTGCTGCGCCGGCACGGGGTGTCCGCCTCGCCCGCCGAGACCATCGAGGTGCGCCGCGTGCTCGGTCTGGTCGGGGCCCGCGACCGCGACGTCCTGCGGGCCTGCCTGCGTGCGGTGTGCGCGAAGTACCCGCACGAGCAGCCCGGCTTCGACCGGGCTTTCGACGCGCTGTTCGCGGCGACGGATGCGGCCGGGGCCGCGGGCGAGAAGTCCACGCCCCGGGCGCAGTTCGCCGAGGCCCTGCCCACCGCGCTCGAACTCGACGACGATCCGGAGATCGCCCGCTACGCCGAATACAACGAACGTGCCGCGGAGGTCGGCGACCACTTCGACACCCCGGAGGCGGACAAGGGCTTCAATCCGCACAAGGACGACGACGACGTCTCCATGACGTCGTCGGACGCCGCCCTGGCCGTGGACACGGGAGCCGACTCGGGGCGGCGCGGGGTCACCTACACCGTCGACGTGGATCGGGCCGGCGCCGCCGCCGTCGGCGAGCTGGCCGCGAATCCCGGTGCCGCCGTGGTCGGCTCGCTGTCGTGGGACGATCCGGAATCCATCCTCGCGTGGCTCGACGCCTACGATCCGCGTCGTGCCTACGGCGACGACCAGGCCGACGAACCTCTCACCGCCGCGCAGCTGAACCGGCTGGTCGAGGCCGTCGAGGCGTTCGTCGCGGCACTGTCCCAGGCCGGACTCGGCGGTCCGCTGCCGGAAGGCGAACCCGACGCCCCCGACACCGCCGGTGACGTCGCGTCCCGAGCCGAGATCGAGCTGGCGTGCCACGAGGTGCTGCGGCGGATGCGCGGACCGGCCCGGCCGGTGCCGCGCGAACTCACCCGGGGCCGCCTCGACATGCGCCGCACGGCCCGCGCCGGGATGCGCACCGACGGCGTGCCGTTCCACCTGATCGTCCGCGCCCCGCGCCCGGACCGGGTCCGGCTGCTGATCCTGGCCGACGTGTCCCTGTCGGTGCGTCCGATCACCGCGTTCACGCTGCGCCTGGCTCAGGCCATGCACGGCCGGGCCCACCGGTGCCGGGTTCTGGCCTTCGTCGACCGGCCCGTCGACGTGACGCGGGAGCTGCTGGCGAGCACCGGGGACGGCGCTCTCGCCGCGGTCCTGGCGCATCCCGGCCTCGACCTCGAGGCGAGCAGCGACTACGGCCGGGTCCTCGACGAACTGCTCACCGAGCACGCCGGGATCGTCGACTCGCGCACCAGCGTGCTCGTCGTCGGCGACGGCCGCTGCAACGGCCTGCCCGCCCGCGCCGACCGCCTCGCGGACCTGCGCCGTCGCGTGCATCGGCTCGCCTGGGTCACCCCGGAACCGCAGCGCTACTGGGCCCAGGCGACGTGCGCGATGCCCGAGTACGCGCCGGAATGCGATCGCGTCGTCGTCGCCCGGGACGCCGCCCAGTTGCTCTCCCGCGCGGCGGAGCTCGGGCACGCACTGCGTTGAGTGTGCGCGCCGGCCGCCGCCGGCCCCGCTCCGGGCGGGGGAACGGCGGGTGGTTACCATGGACCGGTAAATACCCCCCGGGGTGTGTGTGCGCCGTCTGCCCACGCCACCGCCGGCGGACCGGCCGGCGTACGGGAGAGTGCTCCGGCACATCGGAATCCCGGGCACAGTTGAGGAAGACGACGATGCAGTTCGCGAAGAAGCACTATTCGATCCGTGAGGCCTACTGGATCTTCTACCGGGGCGTTCGATCGATGAAGCACCTGGTCGGTGCCAGGAAGCGCGCCGAGTTGAGCCCCGAGTTCGTCGAACGGATCATGCTGGCGGTGACCGAGGTGAACGGCTGCGGCGCCTGCTCCTACGCCCACACGAAGATGGCTCTCGAGGCCGGAATGAGCAGCGCCGAGATCCGGAACATCCTGTCCGGGGTCCTCGACGACGTTCCCGACTCCGAGGTCGCTGCGGTCCTGTTCGCCCAGCACTATGCCGACACCCGGGGCAACCCGACGGCCGAGGCGTGGCACCGTCTCGTGGACGTGTACGGGAGGTCCGCCGCCGAGGGGATACTCGGGGCGACACGGGCGATCATGGTCGGCAACGCCCACGGAATCGCGTGGACCGCGCTACGCGGCCGGTTGAAGGGCAACCCGGATCCGCGCAGCAGCGTGGCGTACGAGGTCGCCATGTTGCTGATCGTCCTGGCGTTCCTGCCGATGTCCGTCGTGCACGCCTCGATCTCCGGCGTGCGCCGCGCGCCGCTCGTGGAGTTCGACCGGTAGGCCGGCGACCGGGTCAGTGGTCGCGCTTCGTGAGCCGGACCCGGTCGGGGCGGAAGTGCTCCAGGGCCTCGTCGTAATTCGCGCGTGCGAGCCGTTCCGACGTCCATCCCTGCGAGATCCACCGGTCCACGCCGAGCGGGTACCGGATCTCGACCCGGTGGGTGCCGCGGATCGCCAGGCGGCCCTCCGCGTCCTCCCGCGCCCTGACGTATGCGGCGAACTCACTGCCCAGCACCAGGGTGCGGTTGGGGCGTTCGATGACCGGATCCCCGACCCGCCGGTCGGAGTGGAGCGCCCGGTACGCCGAGTCGAGCGCCGCGATCTCGTTGTCGTGGACGTGCCATGTGACGCCGTCCACCTCGTGCCACCACACGATCCATCGGTCGTCGATGATGCTCTCCCAGGGTCGTTTCCGCCGGTGCGCAGCCCGTTTCCTGCGTATCCGGTCCACCCCTGCGACGTGCATCCTATATGTCCCGTTCCGGTGAGGCCGCAGTGGTGGCATTCACTTCGTATTCACCCCACGCCCGGCGCCCGGAGGTCCCCGGGCACGCTCGGGCCTACCTACCCGATCGGGCAGGTACCGTACCTGCCGTTCGGCCCGGTGCCGCCCCGTCGTGGAGGGGCTAGGCTCGAAGCCACGTAAGCTGGATCACAGCAATCGGGATCGTCAGGAGTGCGCAGTGGCCGTCGCATCGGAGCACGCCGCGACGACGCTGGCCAAGTTCCACGCCCCGGAGATCGTGTTCGGGATCGGTTCGCTGGTCGAGGCGGCGCACGCGGCGGTGCGGCTCGGCGCGGTCCGGCCCCTGCTGGTGACCGACCCGGGTCTGATCGAGGCCGGCTGGGCCGACGAGCTTCGCGGTCACCTCGTCGAGCAGGGACTCACCCCGATCGTGTGGGGTGACCTCACCCCCAATCCCAAGGACCACGAGGTCACGGCCGGGCACGAGACGTACCGGGCCCACGGCTGCGACGTGCTCGTCGCGCTCGGCGGCGGCTCGGTGATCGACGCCGCCAAGGGCATCGCGGTGCTCGCCGCCAACGGCGGCAGCATCCTCGACTACGAGGGCGTGGACCGGGCTGCGGCCCCGATCCCGCCGATGGTGGTGGTGCCGTCGACCTCGGGCACGGGCGCCGACGTCTCCCAGTTCTGCGTCGTCACCGACACCGCCCGCGGCACCAAGATCACCATCATCGGTCGTTCGCTGGTCCCGGACCTGACCGTGATCGACCCGCGGCTGCTCACCACGATGCCGGACGACCTGAACGCCGCCACCGGGTTGGACGCCCTGACCCACGGCGTGGAAGCCTTCGTCTCCCGCGCCCACAACCCCCTCACCGACCACCACGCCCTGCGTGCCGTCGGGCTCGTCACCGACACGCTGGTACGCACGATCGAGGACCCGCAGGAGATGGCGGCCCGGTCGATCATGGCGCAGGCCAGCCTCGAGGCCGGCCTGGCCTTCACCAACGCGATCCTCGGCGCCGCGCACGCGATGAGCCACCAGGTGGGGGGCCTGCTCGACCTGCCGCACGGCGTCGTGAACGGGGTGCTGCTCCCGCACGTCATCCGGTTCAACGCCGCGTCCGATCCCGAGCCGTTCGTCGCGATCGCCGCTGCCCTCAGGCTCGACGAGCACCGCGGCCCGGCCGTCGAAGCGGCCCTCGCCGTCGCGGACCGGGTCGAACGGCTCGCCCGGGAGGTCGGGGTGCCGCGCGGGCTGCGGGAACTCGGGGTGCAGGCGACCGACCTCGAACGCCTGGCCGCCGGCGCGCTGCGGGACGCGTGCATGTCCACCAACCCGCGCGAGGCCACCCAGGAGCAGATGGTGGCCCTGTTCCGGGCGGCGCTGTGACCGGGGCGGGCGGTGCCCGGTGACCGCGCCCGACCTGTCCCGGCTGACCGGACTGCGCTCCGGCAAGCCCACGTTCTATCCCCAGTACCGCGGGGCCGCCGAACGCCTCGAGCGGGTCGTCCATGCGCTCGAGCTGATCTCGCGTGCCCTGGTGCGCACCGTCGAGGGCCCCGAGACCCTGATCTGCGCCGTGGCGGAGGCGGCACGCGCCCACCTGAGCGCCCGATGGGTGGTCTTCGCCCTCACCGACGGCACCCTGCCCGACGCGGGGCCGCGCCGCCTGGTCCTCGGTCCCGACGCCACCCCGTTCCTCGTCGACAACGTCGAAGGTCCGCCCCTGCCCGACGACGTCGTCCGCTGTCTCGAGGACATCCGGTCGGGGTCGATCGGCCGGGACGCGGCCGTCGACACCCATCACGCGTTCGTGCCCATCGTCCTCGGCGGCGGCGTGACCGGCGCGATCGCCGCGTGGACCCCGGAGCACCGCACGCTCGACGGCACCGATCACGCCGTGCTGTCGATCCTCGCCAGCCAGACCGCGGTGGCGCTGCAGAATTCCGCGCTCTACCAGCGGGGCCAGTTGCTGCTCGAACGCGCGGAGCAGGCCTACCAGGAGGCGAACCGGGCGGCGGCGGACCTGCAGGCCCGCAATGCCGAACTCGAGGCGACGCTCCGGCAGTTGGAACTGACCCAACGGCAGCTGGGCGCCGCCCACCGGCACCAGGCGCTCGACGAGGAACGCCACCGCATCGCGCGGGAGCTGCACGACAGCGTCACCCAGGCCGTGCTGTCCGCCGGAATGCAGATCGAGGTGTGCCGCAGCGACATTCCCGACACCGAGCGCGGCGAGCGCCTCGACCTGGCGAAGGAGCTCACGCGGCGTGCGGTCGAGCAGCTCCGTTCGGCGATCTACGCGCTCAACCACCCGTCCGACTCGGATCGCACGTCGCTGCCGGAGATGCTCGAGCAACTCTGCGTCGCGCATACGCCGGGCGAACTCGACATCACGGTCCGGGTGGGCGGCACACCGGTCGAACTGCCGGGCGAGGCCGAACATTCGCTGCTGCGCATTGCGGGGGAGGCACTGTTCAACGCCGCAGTGCACGCCAATGCCCGGCGCGTGGTGCTGCGGCTGACCTACCGGCCGGACTCGGTGCTGTTGTCGGTCGCCGACGACGGAGACGGGGACCCGGCCCGGATGCGGCTGATGCTGCGCCTAGCCGCGGACAACGACTGGGACGGCCGGCATCGCGGTCTGGCCAACATGCAGGCCCGCGCGCACGAGCTCGGCGGCACTCTCGAGGTGCGCCGCGCCCGCCTCGGCGGGGTACGGGTGGCGGTGCGCATCCCGGTGCCCGAACCGGGGCTCGACGCGGAGCGGGGCACCGACGAGGCGACCGGAAACAACGGGAACAGTGCGGCGTCGGCACACGCGGCGCGGACAGGAGCACAGCGATGAACGTGGCAACCCCTCCCGGGACGGTGAACCGCACGGTCCGCATCGTTCTCGTCGACGACCACGCGATCCTGCGCCAGGGGCTGCGCTCGATTCTCGAGCGGGAGCCGGACCTGGCGGTGGTGGGCGAGGCGTCGCACGAGGCCGAGGCGGTCGCGCTGGTGGACCGGGTCCGGCCCGACATCGTGCTGATGGACCTGAAGCTCTCGGCCGGCTCCGACTACGAGGGGCTGGCGTTGTGCGGGCAGCTGTCGGCGGCCCGTCCCGGCCTGGGGTTGCTGGTACTCACCACGTTCCTCGACGAGCAGCTGGTCGTGCGGGCCGTGCATGCCGGGGCGCGCGGCTACGTCGTCAAGGACGTCGACACCACCGAACTCGTGCGCGCCATCCGCGCGGTGTCGCGCGGCGAGAGCGCCTTCGACTCGCGCAGTGCCGCGGCGGTGGTGCGGTCCCTCAACGGGCAGACCACGCCGCAGGAACAGCTCACCGATCGCGAGCTCGAGGTGCTGCGCCTGCTGGCCGCGGGCCTGTCGAACTCGAAGATCGGTGAGCGCCTTTTTATCTCGGGCACCACCGTGAAGTTCCACGTGAGCAACATCATGCGCAAGCTCGGGGTGAGCCGTCGCGCCGAGGCCGTATACGCCGCCAGCAAGCGCGGGCTCATCTGACCGCTCCCTTCCGGGCGCGCCGAGGCCCGTGCAGCGCGGGCGGGCGTGGACGCCGCGTGCGGTGCCCGGCCCGGACGAGTCCGCGGCCTGCACCGGTGATCGGTGCAGGCCGCGGGTCGGGGCGGGTGTCAGCTGCTGCCGAAGATCGGCGGGGTGCGGCGACTCGGTTCAGTCGAGGACTGCGGTGGCTTCGACCTCGACCAGGTGTTCGGGAGAGGACAGTGCTGCGACACCGATCAGCGTGCCCGGGGCTGCGGGGGTGACGCCGAGCTTCGCGGCGGCCCGGGCGACTCCGTCGACGAACCCACTCATCATGTCGGGAGTCCAGTCGACGACGTAGACGGTCAGCTTCGTCACGTCGGCGAAGGTGGCACCGACCTCGGCCAGGGCGGTTCCGACGTTGAGGTAGCTCTGCTCGACCTGGGTGGCGAGGTCACCTGCGCCGATCGTGGTTCCGTCGGCGTCCCAGGCGACCTGCCCGGCGATGAAGACCAGCTTCGAGCCGGTTGCGACGGATACCTGACGGTAGGCGTCGATCTTCGGCAATGCGCTCGGATTCACCAGGGTGATGGACATGCTGCCCACTTTCTCTCGGTCACTTGTGGTTACTCGGTAACCGTAGGAGAGTGTTCCCTGACGTGGAAGAACGCACTTTTCAGTGACTGGGGAACTCGATGGTGACCAAGCAGCTCAGCGGCCTGCCCGAAGATGCGGACCTGACGCGGGCGGACTCGCTGGCACGGGAGATCTTCTCCGACGTCGCCAACAAATGGGCGCTGTTGATCATCGAAACGATCGGTGACGACACCCTGCGCTTCAGCGAGTTGCGCAAGGGCATCGACGGCATCAGCCACAAGATGCTCACCCAGAACCTGCGCATGATGGAGCGCAACGGCCTGGTCGAGCGGACGGTGTATCCCACGGTTCCGCCGCGGGTCGAGTACTGCCTCACCGAGCCGGGTCGAGCGCTCCGTGCGACGGTCGACGGAATGTGCGACTGGACGCAGCGATACCTCGGCGAGATCGAGGAATCCCGCCGGCGGTTCGACGCCTGACGCGCCCCACGCGAGCCGCCGCGGCGACGGGGCGGGAAGCCCGAGGCGCAGTCGTCACCGCCGGTCGTACCTGTGGACGGCGCTGCCGACCGACGGCTGCGCACGAAGCACGCGCGCAGTTCAGCAGGTCCCGGTGAGGGCCGTCCCGTCGAACCGCTCGCCGAGGAACTCGAACGCATCCGGCAGGCCGAGCACCGCCGCCGACATGTGGTCGGGGCTCGGGGTCTCGACACGGCGCACCGGCGCACCGGCGGCGCAGTAGCGGTCGAGCGTGGCGTCGATGGCGTCCACGGGGATGAGGGCGTCGGTGGGGCTGTGCCATTCGAACACCGGCACGGTCGGCACCCCCGGATACAGCTCGAGGCTGTTCTCCTCCGCGACGGCGACCGCCTCGGCGTCGTCGGCCAGGCGGGCGTTGGTGCTCACCTGCCGCAGACTGCCCCCGGCGCCGCGCGCGAGGATGTCGTTGGTGCAGGCGTTGGCCAGCGCGTCACGCATCTCCACACCCGCCGGGGTCAGGTCGGCGCTGATCCGCATCCGTTCGGGGTACTCGCGTTCCAGACCCAGCGCGGCGGCGAAGGCGAGACCGAAGGCGGGGTGCGGGTTCTCGCCGAGCGCCTCGGCCATCTTGCGGATGTTCATCGGCACGCCGCCCATCGCCGCACCCACCAGGTTCAGCTCGGGGGCGTAGGTCGGGGCCAGCGCCGCGGCCCACCCGGTGGCCATCCCGCCGCCGGAGTAGCCGGCCAGCGCGACCGGGCTGTGGGCGAGCTGCAGTTCGGGGACCCGCTGCACGGCGCGGATGCCGTCGAGGGTGATCTGCCCGCCGAGACGCGCCGCGCCGTAGGCGCTGTTCGGCCCGAGATGGTCCGGGATCGCGACCGTCCAGCCCCGCCGGAGAACGAGGTTGAGGGCGGGGGACTCCCGGACGGCAAGGTTCGGGTCGCTCGCCCACAGCGTCTGCGACGGTGCGCAGTGCGTGCCGAGGGCATTGATGACATGCTGGAACGACAGCAGCGGGTCGTCCGGGGCCTTGCCGACCGGGGCGAGGACCGTCGTCACCGCGGGGATCGGGTGACCGGCCGAATCCGTCGACCGGAAGCGCACCTGCCACGCCTCGACGTCGACGATGCCCGGCGGTGCGGGCACACGCCGCACCTCGAGCGCATCGCCGGCGGGCGTGACGGCGATGTCGGCTGCCGCGCGGTAGAAGGGGTCGTTCGACGGCGCCGGGTAAACGGGTGTGGCCACCGCGGTTCCGGCACCGGCGACCGCGGCGCACGCCGCCACCGCACCCGCCACCACAGTGCGGATGCCCCGACCGAGCCGTCCGGCCACGTCCCCCACCTCTCCAGCGCACCGACCGGTGCCGTTCCTCGAAACCAGTGATCCCGGCGAAGCCTAAGCGACCGATTTGCGAGGGTTCACCCGACCCCGCCCTCTCCGCGATTCGTCGCCACACGGACGCCCGTAGGGGCGTAGCCTCGGCAGCATGTCGGCGGCGATCTCCGTGGAACAGCTCGTCAAGTCGTTCGGAACCACCCGCGCTCTCGACGGCCTCGACCTCGAGGTCCGCCGGGGTGAGGTCCACGGGTTCCTCGGCCCGAACGGCTCCGGGAAATCCACCACCATCCGCATCCTGCTCGGGCTGCTGCGCGCGGATTCCGGACGGGCCGAACTGCTCGGCGGCGACCCGTGGCGCAACGCGGTGGACCTGCACCGGCGGCTCGCCTACGTGCCCGGCGAGGTCAATCTGTGGCCCAATCTCACCGGCGGCGAGGCGATCGATCTGCTCGCCGGCCTGCGCGGCGGAATCGACGAACGCCGCCGCGCCGAACTGCTCGAACGATTCGAGCTCGACCCCACCAAGAAGGCCCGCACGTACTCGAAGGGCAACCGGCAGAAGGTCGCGATCGTCGCCGCGCTCGCCTCGGACGTGGAGCTGTTCCTGTTCGACGAGCCCACCTCGGGCCTGGACCCGCTCAAGGACGAGGTGTTCCGGGACTGCGTCCGCGAGGCCGTCGCCGACGGCTGTTCGGTGCTGCTGTCGAGCCACGTCCTCGCGGAGGTCGAGGCGCTGTGCGACCGCGTCACCATCATCCGGCAGGGCCGCACGGTCGAATCCGGCACGCTGACCGAACTGCGGCACCTGACCCGCACCTCGGTGGTGGCCGACACCGTGCGCCCGGTGATCGGGCTGGACGTGGTGCCCGGGGTGCACGACCTGCAGGTGGACGGATTGCGGGTGCGGTGCGAGGTGGACACGGCCCACATGGACGCGGTGCTGCGCGAGCTGCTCGGCTTCGGCATCACGTCGCTCACCAGCACCCCGCCCACCCTCGAGGAACTGTTCCTGCGGCACTACGGCGACGAACTGCCGGGCGAGCACCTGCACATGCCCGGTGAGCGGCTCGCGCACGGTCGGCCGGCCGCCGGCGAGGGAGCCGGCGCATGAGTGCCGCCTTCGTCGGCACCGGCCGGCTGGTGCGCCTGGCGGCGCGCCGCGACCGCGTACAGCTGCCGGTGTGGCTGGCGGCGATCACGCTCGTGTACGCGATCTCGGTGTCGAGCCTGAAGGGGCTCTATCCGGAGCAGGAAGACCTGCACCTCATCGCCGTCAGCTCCGCGGTGTCCCCGGTGGTGCTGGCCACCAACGGCCTGGTCTCCGGCGACAGCCTCGGAGCGGTCGTCGCGGCCCAGACGTTGTTGTTCCTCGCTCTGGCGGCGGGCCTGATGAGCACCATGGCGGTGGTGCGGCACACCCGGCAGAACGAGGAGACCGGCCGCGCGGAACTCGTCGGCGCCAATGTGGTCGGTCGGCGGGCGCTGCTCACCGCGGCCCTGATCGTTGTCACCGCGGCGAATGTCGCGCTGGCGCTGCTGCTCACGGTCGTCTCCCTCGGTTTCGGGCTACCGCTGTCCGGATCTCTGGCGCTCGGGGTGGCGACGGGGGCGGCCGGGATCGCATTCGCGGCCGTCGCGGCCGTGACCGCGCAGGTCGCCGAGGGAGCCCGGGCCGCGAACGGGCTGGCCGGCGCGGCGCTGGGGATCGCGTTCCTGCTCCGTGCCGTCGGCGACAGCGCCGGCACCGTCGATCCCGGCGGGGTCAGCGTCACGAGCATGTGGCTGTCGTGGCTGTCGCCGATCGGGTGGGCGCAGCAGATCCGGCCGTTCGACGTGGACGCGTGGTGGATCCTGCTGCTGTTCGCCGCCTTCACCGCCGCGGCGACGTGGACCGCCTACGTGCTGACCGGCACGCGGGATCACGGAGCCGGGCTGGTGCAGCCGCGCCCGGGACCGGACCGCGCGGCGACGTGGCTGCCCACCGCCGCGGGCTTCGCGTGGCGGGTACAGCGCACGACGCTGATGTGGTGGGCGCTCGGCCTCACGGTCCTCGCCGCCACCTACGGCAGCGTCGCGAACGAGATGGACAACTTCCTCGACGAGGGCGGTGCCGTCGCCGACATGATGAAGCAGCTCGGCGGCGGAGCCGAGGCGATCACCGACGCGTACTTCGCGATGATCTTCCTCATGATGGCGATGTTCACCAGTGCATACGCGGTGCAGGCGGTGCTGCGGATGCACGGGGAGGAGACGTCCGGCCGGGTCGAGCCGGTGCTGTCGACGGCCCTCGGACGGGTGCCGTGGATGCTCGCGCACATCGCCGTGGTGACGGTGGGAGTGATTGCGCTGCAGATCGTCACGGGCGTCGCGTTGGCCGTCTCCTACGGCATGACGATCGGCGACGTCGCCGGTCCGCTCGGCAATCTGCTGCCCGCCGCGCTGGCGTTCGTGCCGGCCGTGCTCCTGGTCGGCGCGATGGCGGTGCTGTGCGTCGGGGTGGTGCCGCGCCGGGCGTCGAGCGTCGCGTGGGGCGTCTTCGCCGTGTGGTTGCTCATCGGGCAGCTCGGAGCCCTGCTGGACCTGCCCCAGGCGGTGCTGGACCTGTCGCCGTTCATCCACGTGCCGGCCCTGCCGGCCGCGGAGATGCGCCCGCTGCCGCTGCTGGTGCTCCTGGTCCTCACCGTGGCGACCGCGACGGCGGGTGTGAGCGCCATGCGTCGCCGCGACCTCGTCGTCCAGTGACCGACTCGGATCGTGGCCGAATGTCACATCGCGTCGATGTGACCGACGCAATGTGACATTCGGCCACAAGGCCGTTCGGTTACCGCGCGTCGAGCACGAGCCAGCCGCCGTGGTGCTCGAACGCCTCGAACGCGAGACCCGTGGATTCGCCGAGGGTGCGCAGGGCGGGCAGGTCGAAGGTGCGCACGTGGCCGTGGCAGGCGGTGGCCTCGTCCTCGAACGGCACCGCGATCACCACGCGCTCCCGGGCGATGCGCAGCGCTTCCGCGACGACGGCCGCACCGGTCGCGGCGTCGACGTGTTCGAGCAGATGGATCGCGGTGACGGTGTCGGCGCTGTCGTCGGGAACGGGCACGTGGGCCGCGTCGCACACGACGGTGTCCACCGCGAGGCCGAGCCGGGGCGCGACGGCGTCGAGCAGGGTCATGGTGCCGGGCAGGATGTCGGTGGCGGTCACGGCGATCCCGGCGCGCGCCAGGCGCAGCGGGAGGAATCCGAAGCAGGAGCCGAGATCCAGCACGCGGCCGCGGACGAGTTCGGCGGCCTTGTCGTGGATCGGGGCGAACTCGGCGGTGCCGTCCAGCAGTTCGGTGAGCGAGTTGCGGTAGTAGGCGACCCATGCGTCGAGAGCATCGGGCAGGGTGGAGCGCACCAGCCCGACCATCGTCAACTCGAACTCCTCCTGTCCGAGGTCGCTGCCGGCGATCGACGCGGTGACTCCGGCGACGAGACGTTCGCTCAGGTCGTCGGGCCCGAGCGAGTGGGTCACGTGCAGCCGGTCGCCCTCGCGGCGCAGGGCGATCGGGCCCGAGGTCACCTTCTCGACGGTGACGTGGGCGTGGGACCACCGGCCGGGCGGGCAGGGGGCGAGTGAGTCGAGCACAGTCATTGCAGCGCAGCCTTTTTCGATGAGGAGGAGGCGTCGGGACCGTCGGCGGACGGGACGGCCGCGTCGAGGCCACTGTAGAGGGCGCGCATGCCGGCGGACAAGAGATCCGGCAGCGCGAGCGAGTCGTCGGCGAGCCACTGCTCGTACGCCGCCATCGCCACGCCGAGCACGAGATAGCCGACGGTGCGCGGGAAGTGGTCGTCGGCGGGGGTGCCGATGCGGCGCGCGACGTACTCGGCGATCACCCGGCGCCAGCCCTCGTACATCACCACCGAGTACGCCTGCAGCGCCGGTACCCGCAGGATCAGGTCCATGCGGTCGCGGTGCAGCGTCGCCTCGGACTCGGGGAAGGTGTTGAAGTCGAGCAGCGCGGAGGTCAGCGCCTCGGCGAGGGGAACCTGGCCCGGCAGTGCGTCGAGGTGGGCGCGCATCTGTTCGAGGTGGCCGTCGAAGTCGCCCCACGGCACCGCGTTCTTGGACGGGAAGTACCGGAAGAAGGTGCGGCGGGCGATGCCGGCGGCTTCGGCGATCTGGTCGACGCTGGTCTCGTCGAATCCCCGCGTGCGGAACAGTTCGATCCCGATCGCGCTCAGCCCCTCTCTCGTGGTGGAGGGGCGACGACCTATCCGAGCGGACGGTTTCCGGCGGCTACGCATGGTGTGAGCCTTCCATGGGTGACATTGTGCACTCGATGCCATTACAGTGGTGAACCGAGTCACAGCGCAACGGGTCTGTGACGCCGGGCTCCGCTTGTGGAGTCCCCATCCGAGGAGGTAGTTGATGTCCGATCGTGACAACACCGTCGTCGAGTCCGACCTGGTCGAGGAGTCCCTCGTGGAAGAGGTGTCCATCGACGGCATGTGCGGCGTGTACTGATCGTGTCCGCCGACGCCGCCACCACAGTGTTCGACTCGCAGAAGGTCGACTCGGCAGGGTTCGATCCGGATACGACGTGGAGGCTGCACCCGCAGGTAGCGCTTCGCCCCGAGCCGTTCGGGGCGTTGCTCTACCACTTCGGGACCCGCAAGCTCTCGTTCCTGAAGAACACCACGATCGTCGAGATCGTCGAATCCCTGCACCAGCATCCGTCCGTGCGGGCCGCGCTCGCCGCGCACGGAATCGACGAGTCGGCGGCACGTCCGTACCTGCGGGCGCTGGCCACCCTGGCCGACTCCCACATGATCGTGCCGGCCTAGACCCCGCCGATACCC
>NZ_JAALEH010000098.1:0-21528 GCF_011058195.1 Rhodococcus sp. 14C212
CCCCCGGACACGCCGGCCTCCGCGGCGGCGCCTCCCTCGCACGCCCGACGCCTCGTCGCCGAGGCCCTCGACCTGGCCCTGCTCGCCGTTCCCGCCGGCATCGGCCTGCTGCTCGTACAGGCACTCGCCGACGCCAACGGCGGGGGGCAGACCGACCGGGTCGTCTTCGGTGGCACCGCACTCGCCGCCACCGTCGGCCTGCAATGGTGGAACCGCGGGTACCGCGAGGGCAGCACCGGATGCAGCCTCGGCAAACAGTGGACCGGCCTGATCACGCGCGACGCCGCGAACAGCGGCCCGGCCGGCACGCGGCGCAGCCTGCTGCGGCGCGGCACCGAGGTCGTCACCGACCGCGTCGCCGCCGCCGAAGGCTTCACCCCCCGCGCCGCCGACACGAGCGTCGCGGCGCTCCGCCGTCGCCGGCTCCTCGGCCTGCTCGCCATCGGCGTCGTGCTCGGGGTGGTGCTGCTGGCCGGGATCGCCGTCGGTGCGCGACCGATGACCATCGCCGAGGTCGTGCACGCGCTGACCGTCGACGACGGCTCCGACACCGACGTCATCGTGCACACCCTGCGGATCCCGCGCACGGTCCTCGGACTCGTGGTCGGCATCGCACTCGGCGTCGCGGGCGCCCTCATCCAGGGCCACACCCGCAATCCGCTGGCCGACGCGGGACTGCTCGGCCTCAACGCGGGCGCGGCGTTCCTGGTGGTGCTCTCGATCTACCTGCTGGGCATGTCGACGCCCGCCCAGTACCTGTGGTTCGCCTTCGCCGGGTCCCTCGCCGCCAGCATCGTGGTCTTCGGTCTGTCCTCCCTCGGTGGTGGCCGCGCCGGGCCGCTGAGCCTGGCCCTGGCCGGCGCCGCGGTCGCGTTCTTCCTGCAGGCCATGACCCATGCGGTGGTGCTGCTCGACCAGACCACCCTCGACGGATACCGATTCTGGATCGTCGGCTCCGTCGCCGGGCGCGACCTCGAGGTGCTGTGGCAGGTGCTGCCGTTCCTCGCGGCCGGGCTCGTCGTCGCGGTGGTCAACACGCCCGGCCTCAACGTCCTCGGACTCGGCGAGGACGTGGCCCGCTCCCTCGGCACGAACGTCGTCGCGGCCCGCACCGTCGGCATCGTCGCCATCACCCTGCTCACCGGCGCGGCCACTGCGGCGTGCGGACCGATCGCGTTCATCGGGCTCGTGGTGCCGCACGTGGCGCGCGCCGTCACCGGACCCGACTATCGCTGGCTGGTCCCCTATTCCGGCCTGCTCGGCGGCGCGCTGCTCGTCCTCGCCGACGTGATCGGCCGGATCGTCGTGCGGCCCGGCGAACTGCAGGTCGGCATCGTGCTCGCGCTGATGGGGGCGCCGTTCTTCATCGCCCTCGTCCGCCGGCGCCGGCTGGTGGCGCTGTGACCGCGCCCGCGACGACGCACCCCGCACCGGACCGGCCGACGGTCCCGTCCCGCCCGGCCCTGCGGCTCGGCCCGGTCTCGCTCGTGTGGCGCCCGCGCATGGTGGTCGTGTGCCTGGCGCTCGTGGTGGCGACGTTCCTGCTGCTGTGCGTGGGCCTCGGCCGGGGCGACTATCCGCTGTCGGTGCCGCAGGTGCTCACCGTCCTCGCCGGCGGCGGGGAACAACTCGACCGGTTCATCGTGCTCGAGCTGCGGCTGCCCCGCGGCCTGGCGGCCGTGCTCGTCGGCGCGGCCCTGGCCGTCTCCGGGGCGCTGACCCAGACGGTCTCGCGCAATCCCCTGGCCAGCCCCGACATGCTGGGCATCACGGCCGGGGCGAGCGCGGCCGCCGTCGCCCTGATCGTCGCCTCCGGGTCCGGAGTGCTCGGCGGGGCGCTCGGCGCGCTCGGCCTGCCGCTCGCGGCGCTGCTGGGGGGCCTGCTCACCGCGGCGGCGGTGTACGTGCTGGCCTGGCGCGGCGGCGTCGAGGGATTCCGGCTGGTCCTGATCGGCATCGGCGCCAACGCCCTGTTCGTCGCGCTGACCAACTGGATGCTCGTCTCGGCCGACATCAACGACGTCTCGCAGGCCCAGGTGTGGCTCACCGGGTCGCTCAACGGCGCCGGGTGGTCCCAGGTGGTGCCCACGGCGCTCGCGCTCGCCGTGCTCGGCGGCTGGCTCGTCACCGGCGCGTTCACGATGGGCGCGCTGCGGCTCGGGGACGACACCGCCCACTCGCTCGGGGTGCGGCTGCAGACCCGGCGGGCGGTGCTGCTGCTCTCCGCGTGCGCGCTGGCCGGGATCGCCACCGCGGCGGCCGGCCCCATCGGGTTCGTCGCATTGGCCGCCCCCCAGGTCGCGTTGCGGCTGGTCCGCTCCCCCGGTCCGCCGCTGATCGCCTCGGCCCTGACCGGGTCGGCGCTCGTCGTCGCGGCCGACATCCTTGCCCGGACGGTGCTGCCGGTGGCCCTGCCCGTCGGGCTGGTCACCTCCGCGCTCGGCGGTCCGTTCCTGCTGTATCTGCTCGTGCGCTCCAACCGAAAGGTCTCCGTATGACCGGCATCTCCCGCGACGTCGGCACGCCGGCAGCCCCGCCGGCGGCGGCCGCGTCGCCGCGGCTCGTCGCCGAGCACCTGGCCCTGGGCTACGGCGACCGGCTCGTCGTCGACGACCTGGATCTGACCGTGCCCACCGGCGTGATCACCACCGTGATCGGTCCCAACGGTTGCGGCAAGTCCACCCTGCTGCGGGCCCTGGGCCGGTTGCTGCGCCCGCGTCGCGGCACCGTGCTGCTCGACGGGCACGCGATCTCCTCGATGCGCACCCGCGACGTCGCGCGGGTGCTGGGGATGCTGCCGCAGGCCCCCGTCGCGCCGGAGGGCCTGACCGTCGCCGACCTCGTCGCGCGTGGGCGGCATCCGCACCAGTCGTGGCTGCGCCAGTGGTCCGCCGACGACGAGGGCGAGGTCGCCGTCGCGCTGGAACGCACCGGCATCGCGGATCTGGCCGACCGTCCGGTCGACCAGCTCTCGGGCGGGCAGCGGCAGCGGGCGTGGATCTCGATGGCGCTGGCGCAGGGCACCGACATCCTGCTGCTCGACGAACCGACCACCTATCTGGATCTGGCGCACTCGGTGGAGGTGCTCGACCTCGTCGACCGCCTGCACGCGGAGCTGGGGCGCACCGTGGTGATGGTGTTGCACGATCTGAATCTCGCGATCCGCTACAGCGACCATCTCGTGGTGATGAAGGACGGGCGGATCGTGCGGTCGGGGACGCCGGCGGAGGTGATCACCGAGGAGTTGCTGCGGGAGGTGTTCGCACTCGACGCGGCGGTGATCGACGATCCGGTCTCGGACCGGCCGCTGATCGTGCCGATCGGCACCCGCCACGTCGTCGGCACCGCGGGCGGCCCGGCCGCCACGAGAACACGTACTACTTCGGGTAGTACGACACGCTCGTCGGAGACCCGGTAAACTCGTGTCATGGCAGCACTCGGAGAACTCGAACGCGCAGTGATGGACCACCTGTGGTCCTCCACCGAACCCCAGACCGTCCGGCAGGTCCACGAGGCCCTCGCCGCCCGGCGCTCCCTCGCGTACACCACCGTCATGACCGTTCTCCAGCGCCTCGCGAAGAAGAACCTCGTCATCCAGCAGCGCGACGACCGGGCCCACCGCTACGTGCCGGTGCACGGCCGCGAAGAACTCGTCGCCAGCCTCATGGTCGACGCCCTGGATCAGGCCGACGAGTCCGCCGGCCGGGTCGCCGCCCTCGTCCACTTCATCGGGCGGGTCAACCCCGACGAGGCCGCCGCGCTGCGCGAGGCCCTCGCCGCCCTCGAGACCGCGGAGGCAGGGCACGCCCGTCCCGCCGTCGCCGACCCGGGTACCGGTCGGGCGAGCTGACTGGCACACTCGGTGCCATGAACGCGACCACTGCGCTGGTCTTCGGCCTCCTCGCGCTGCTGCTGGCGGGGCCGGTACCGGCCCTGCTCAGTCGTGCCACCTGGCCGTACCGCAACCCCCGCGCCGCCCTGGTGCTGTGGCAGGCGGTGGCCCTCGCGGCCGTGCTGTCCGCGTTCAGTTCCGGCCTGGCCATCGCGTCGCTGCTGCTCGTCCCCGGTGAGGACGGCCGCCCCACCACCGCCCCGCTGCAGGAGATCGACGCGCTCGGCCTGCCCCTGTGGCTGACCTACGTGGTGGTCTTCGCCCTCACCCTGCTGATCGGTGCACGGCTGATGTATTCGATTCTGCGGGTCGGCGTCCGAACCCGCCGCCGCCGGGCCCGGCACCGCATGCTCGTCGACCTGCTCGACCGGCGCGACAGCGGCGCGTCGGTGCGCCAGCTGTCCCACGTGCGCGTCCTCGACACCGCCGAACCCGTCGCCTACTGCCTGCCGGGCCTGCGGCACCGGGTCGTGCTCAGCGAAGGCACCCTCGACCACCTCGCCGACGACGAGATCCGCGCCGTCCTCGGCCACGAGCACTCCCACCTGCGGGCCCGGCACGACCTCGTGCTCGAGGCGTTCACCGCCGTCTACGAGGCGTTCCCCCGCTGGGTGCGGTCCAAGTCGGCGCTCGGCTCGGTGCAGCTGCTCGTCGAGATGCTCGCCGACGACTCCGCCGTGCGCGTCACCGGCCCCACCCCGCTGGCCCGGGCCCTGGTGGCCTGCGCCGGCGCCCGCACCCCCCAGGGCGCCCTCGCCGTCGGTGGGCCCTCCACGCTGCTGCGGGTCAAGCGCCTCGCCGAACCCGGACCCGACCTGCGCACCGCCGTCATCGCGTACGCCGCCGCCGCCGCGATCCTCGTCGTGCCCACCATCGCGGTCGCCGTGCCATGGCTGACCGAACTCGGCCGTCTGCTGCGCGCCTGGTGAACCGGCGCCGGCCCCACCCGTAGCACGCCCCCGATTTCGATCCCGTCCGGGTTCGGGGGAAGCTGTACCCATGACCGTCGAACGCACCGAGAATCCCCGCGCCCAGATCGGCGTGACCGGCCTGGCCGTCATGGGATCGAACATCGCCCGTAACTTCGCCCGCCACGGCCACACCGTCGCGCTGCACAACCGCAGTGTCGCCAAGACCGACGCCCTGCTCGAAGCCCACGGCGACGACGGCGACTTCGTGCGCACCGAAACCATCGACGAGTTCGTCGCCGCCCTGCAGAAGCCGCGCCGGGTGCTCATCATGGTCAAGGCCGGCGAGGCCACCGACGCGGTCATCGAGGAACTCGCGAACGCGATGGAACCCGGCGACATCATCATCGACGGCGGCAACGCCCTCTACACCGACACCATCCGCCGCGAAGCTTCGCTGCGCGAACGCGGCCTGCACTTCGTCGGCGCCGGCATCTCCGGCGGCGAGGAAGGCGCCCTCAACGGCCCGTCGATCATGCCCGGTGGCCCCACAGAATCCTACGAGGCCCTCGGCCCCCTCCTCGAGTCCATCTCCGCCCACGTCGACGGCACCCCGTGCTGCACCCACATCGGCCCCGACGGCTCCGGCCATTTCGTGAAGATGGTGCACAACGGCATCGAGTACGCCGACATGCAGCTCATCGGCGAGGCCTACAACCTGCTGCGCGACGCCCTCGGCTACGACGCCACGACGATCGCCGACGTGTTCTCCGAGTGGAACACCGGCACCCTCGAGTCCTACCTGATCGAGATCACCGCCGACGTCCTGCGCCAGACCGACGCCACCACCGGCAAGCCCCTCGTCGACGTCATCGTCGACGCCGCCGAGCAGAAGGGCACCGGCCGCTGGACCGTCAAGTCCGCCCTCGACCTCGGCGTCCCGGTCACCGGCATCGCCGAGGCCGTGTTCGCCCGCGCCCTGTCCGGCTCCCGCACCCAGCGCGCGGCGGCCCGCGGCCTGGCCTCCGGCACCCTCGGCGACAAGCCCGCCGACGCCGCACAGTTCACCGAGGACATCCGCCGCGCCCTGTACGCGTCGAAGATCGTGGCCTACGCCCAGGGATTCGACCAGATCGCCGCCGGCAGCGCCGAATACGGCTGGGACGTCGACCGCGCCGCCCTGGCCACCATCTGGCGCGGCGGCTGCATCATCCGCGCCCAGTTCCTCAACCGCATCAAGGAGGCCTACGACGCCGACCCGCAGCTGCCCAGCCTGATCCTCGCCCCCTACTTCCGCGAGGCCATCGAAGCCGGCATCGACAGCTGGCGCCGCGTCGTGGCCACCGCCACCATGCTCGGCATTCCCATCCCCGCGTTCGCCTCGTCGCTGTCGTACTACGACGGTCTGCGCGCCGAACGTCTGCCCGCCGCCCTCACCCAGGGCCAGCGCGACTTCTTCGGCGCCCACACCTACGAGCGCATCGACGCCGACGGCAAGTTCCACACCCTCTGGAGCGGCGACCGCAGCGAGATCCGCGCCTGACCGCGCCCCCACCGGCGCCGCCGTAGGGCATAGTTTGTGCACATGAGCGGCACCGTCACGGCGTCCGTCGTGTGCGCGCTGGCCGCCGCGATCCTGTTCGCGGCGGCCAGCGTCGCCCAGCAACGCTCCGCCGAAGCCGTCCCCGCCGGCGAACCCCTCGTCGCCGCCCTGATCCGCACCCCCCGCTGGTGGGCCGGGGTACTCGGGGACGGCGGCGGCTACCTGCTGCAGGTCGCCGCGCTCGCCCTCGGGCCGGTCCTGGTGGTCCAGCCGCTGCTGGTGTCGTCGCTGCTGTTCGCCCTCCCCCTGTCCGCGGCGTTCTCCGGGTCTCGCATCACCCGTCCCACCTGGCTGACCGCGGCGGCGCTGTGCGCGGCTCTCGTCGTGTTCCTCGTCGTCGGCGACCCCACCGCCGGGGAGATCGACGCCCCCTGGCACGAGTGGGCGCTCCCGCTCGGCGTGGTGTGCACCGTCGTGCTCGCCGCCACCGGGATCGGGCTGGTCGGCCGCCACCCCGGCACCCGGGCGCTGGCGCTCGGCGCGGCCAGCGGTCTGCTCTACGGCGTGGCGGTGGCGTTCACCAAGTACGTCACCGACCTGTTCGAGCACGGCCTGCGCCCCGTGGTCGGCGCCTGGCAGACCTGGGCCCTGGTCACCGCCGGCCTCCTCGGCGTCTACCTGCAGCAACGCGCCTTCCAGGCCGGCCCGCTCGCCGCCTCCCTGCCGGCCGTCACCATCGGCGAGCCCCTCGCCGCCGTCTTCCTCGGCATGACCGTCCTCGACGAACGGCTCCGGGTGGACGGCCCGGGACTCGCCCTGGTCGTCGCCTCGGTGGTCGTGATGCTGACCGCCACGGTGGCGCTCTCCCGCAGCCAGGCCCGGCTCACCGCACCCGCCGGCGCGTAGCATTCGCCGGGTGCGCTTCCTCGACGGTCACCAGCCCCCGTACGACCTGACATACGACGACGTGTTCCTCGTCCCGGACCGGTCCGCCGTCGCCTCCCGGTTCGACGTGGACCTGTCCACGGTCGACGGCTCCGGCACCACCATCCCCATCGTGGTCGCCAACATGACCGCCGTGTCCGGCCGCCGCATGGCCGAGACCGTCGCCCGCCGCGGCGGGCTCGTCGTCCTCCCCCAGGACCTGCCGGCCGGCACCGCCGCCGAGACCGTCGCGTTCGTCAAGAGCCGCCACCTCGTCGCCGACACCCCCGTCACCCTCGGCCCCGAGGACTCCGTCTCCGATGCCCTCGCCCTGCTGCCCAAACGCGCCCACCGCGCCGTCGTGGTGGTCGACGAGAACCGCCGCCCCGTCGGCGTCGTCACCGAGGCGTCCTGCCGCGAGGTGGACCGGTTCGCGCGGCTACGCTCGGTCGCCATCCGCGACTTCGCCACCGCCCCCGTCGGCTCGTCCCCGCGGGAGGCGTTCGCGCTGCTCGAGGCCAAGCACGACCCGCTGGTGGTCCTCACCCACGACGACGGCACCCTCGCCGGGGTCCTGACCCGCACCGGCGCCGTCCGCGCCGGCATCTACCACCCGGCCGTCGACGCCGCCGGCGCCCTGCGTATCGGTGCCGCCGTCGGCGTCAACGGCGACGTCGCCGCCAAGGCCGCCGGACTGGTCGACGCCGGCGTCGACCTGCTCGTCCTCGACACCGCGCACGGGCACCAGGAGAAGATGCTCGACGCCCTGAAACGGATCAAGGCGCTCGATCTGCCCGTCCCGCTCGTCGCCGGCAACGTCGTCTCCGCTGCCGGCACCCGCGAACTGCTCGACGCCGGCGCGGACATCGTCAAGGTCGGCGTCGGCCCCGGCGCGATGTGCACCACCCGGATGATGACCGGCGTCGGGCGCCCCCAGTTCTCCGCCGTCGCCGAATGCGCGCGCACCGCCCGCGACCTCGGCGCGCACGTGTGGGCCGACGGCGGCGTGCGCCACCCCCGCGACGTCGCGCTCGCCGTCGCCGCCGGCGCCGCCAACGTCATGATCGGGTCCTGGTTCGCCGGCACCTACGAATCCCCCGGCGAACTGCGCTACGACGAGACCGGCCGGCCCTACAAGGAGAGCTTCGGCATGGCCTCCAAGCGCGCGGTGGCCGCCCGCACCGTCGACGACTCCGCCTTCGACCGCGCCCGCAAGGCCCTGTTCGAGGAGGGCATCTCCACCTCCCGCATCCGCATCGACCCGCAACGGCCGGGCGTCGAGGACCTGATCGACCACATCTGCTCCGGCGTGCGCAGCACCTGCACCTACGCCGGCGCCCGCACCCTCGAGGACCTGCACGAGCGGGCCGTGGTCGGGGTCCAGTCGGCGGCCGGCTTCGCCGAGGGGCGGCCCCTGCCCACCGGTTGGTGACCGCGGCCGCCGCTGCGGGGCCGGACACGGCCCGTAGAATGATGCCTCACCGTGAAACGCCCGCCCCTTTCGATGATCGGGCCCGACGAGAGGAACCCGGTGCCCGCGGCACCCACCACTTCGACACGACCCCTGGCCCCCGCGGCCGACGCGGAGTCCGACTCCGCCGGTTCGGAGGGCTCCCCTAGCGAGCCGGGTGACAAACCCGGCGGGACCCACCCGGCACCGGAGCGGAGCTCCCATTCGGCACCGGAGCGGAGCTGCCCTTCGGCACGGGGACGGTGCTGATGTCCGTCTTCCTGTCCATTCTCAGCCTGCTCGGCTTCATCGCCCTGACCGCGGGCACCGCCGTGTTCGTGGCGGCCGAGTTCTCCCTGACCGCCCTCGAACGCAGCACCGTCGACGCCCACGCCCGCGACGGTGACCTGCGCGCGCGGCAGGTACAGCACGCCCACCGCACCCTGTCCTTCCAGCTCTCCGGCGCCCAGCTCGGCATCACCATCACCACGCTGATCACCGGCTACCTCGCCGAACCGGTCCTCGCCCGGTTCCTCGACCCGCTGCTGCGCGCGGCCGGTCTCGGCGCCGGCGCGGCCTCCGGCATCTCCCTGGCCCTGGCGCTGATCATCGCCACGTCGTTCTCGATGATCTTCGGTGAGCTCGTGCCGAAGAACCTCGCCATCGCGCGGCCCCTGGCCACCGCCCGCGCCACCGCGGGTCTGCAGGCCGGCTTCTCGCTGGTCTTCAAGTGGGCCATCGTCGGGCTCAACGGCGCCGCCAACCGGATCGTGCGGCGATTGGGCATCGAACCGGCCGAGGAACTGCGCTCGGCGCGCTCCCCGGAGGAACTCGGTTCCCTGGTCCGGGCCTCGGCGGAACGCGGCGCCCTCGACGAGAACACCGCCTTGCTGGTCGGGCGCTCGCTGCGCTTCGGGGAACGCACCGCCGAGGACCTCATGACCCCGCGCGTGACCATCGAGTCTCTCGACGTCCACGACACCGTCCTCGACCTCATCGACGCCTCGTCGCGCACCGGCTACTCCCGCTTCCCCGTCGTCGACGGCGATCTCGACGCCACCGTCGGCGTCGTGCACGTCAAGCACGCGTTCACCGTGCCCGCGCGGCGCCGCGCCCACACCCAGCTGCGCACCCTCGCCCGGCAGGTGCCCGTTGTGCCGTCCACCCTCGACGGTGACGCGGTCATGGAACGGGTCCGCTCCGACGGCATGCAGGTCGCGCTCGTCGTCGACGAGTACGGCGGCACCGCCGGCATCGTCACCATGGAGGACCTGATCGAGGAGATCGTCGGCGACGTCCGCGACGAGCACGACGAACCCGAGCCCGAGGCGCAGCGCGTCGATCAGGGCTGGTCCTGCTCCGGGCTGCTCCGCGTCGACGAGGTGGCCCACCTGACGGGATACCTCGCCCCGGACGGCGAGTACGAGACCCTCGGCGGCCTGATCCTCACCGAGCTCGGGGAGATCCCCGCATCCGGCGACGAGGTGCTGCTGCCGCACCGGCCCGGCGACGCCGATCACCGGTGGCGGGCCCGCGTCCTCGACATGGACGGGCACCGCATCGACCGGGTCCTGCTCGTACCCGCCGACGAGCCCGCCTGCGAGGACCCCGCACCGGACGACGAGAAGGGGGACCGGCGATGAACGACTGGCTCGCGGTGCTGCTCACCGTCCTGCTGCTCGCCGGCAACGCCTTCTTCGTCGGCGCCGAGTTCGCTCTCATCACCGCCCGCCGCGACCGGCTCGAAACCCTCGTCGGGCAGGGCAAGAAGAGGGCACGGACCGTCATCGACGCGGGCGAGCACCTGTCGCTGATGCTCGCCGGGTCGCAGCTCGGCATCACCATCTGTTCGATCCTGCTCGGCCGCGTCGGCGAACCGGCGATCGCCCACCTGATCGAACAGCCCATGCATGCGCTCGGCGTCCCGGACTCCCTGCTGCACCCGATCGGCTTCGCGCTCGCCCTCGCGATCGTGGTGGTGCTGCACATCCTGCTCGGCGAGATGGTCCCGAAGAACATCGCCATCGCCGGACCGGAGCGCTCGGCGATGCTGCTCGTGCCGGCACATCTGCTGTTCATGAAGGTGGCCCGGCCGCTGATCGCCTTCTACAACCTGTGCGCCAACGTCAGCCTGCGGTTGCTGCGGGTGGAACCGAAGGACGAACTCGACGTCACCGTCACCGAGATCGAACTGTCCGAGATGATCGGCGAGTCCCGCTCCGAGGGGCTGCTGGACGAGGAGGAACACCGGCGCCTGACCAAGGCACTCGCGACGAGCGGACGGACCGTCGCCGACGTGACGATCCCCCTGTCCGGGGTCCGCACCGTCCCGCTCGGCCCGGCCGGCACCACCCTCGGGGCCGTCGAGCGGGCCGTCATCGAGACCGGCTACTCCCGGTACCCGGCGGAGACCCCCGCCGGGGAATTGGCCGGCTATCTGCACCTGAAGGACGTGCTCGACCTCGTCCGCGACGAGTCCGCGGGACCGGACACGATCATCGCGACCGCGGAGATCCGGCCGTTGCCGCCGGTGCCGGTCGACGCCCCCCTCGACGACGCCCTGTCGCTGCTGCGGCGCACCAGCTCCCACCTCGGCGGAGTCGTCGACGAGCACGGCCGGGTGATCGGCATCGTCGCGCTCGAGGATCTCGTCGAACAATTCGTCGGCACCGTGCGCGACACCACCCACCGGATCGCCGACCCGGGACCGGGACCCCGGACGTGAACCCCGCCCCGACCACCCCGGCGCCCGCCGGCCGGTGCCGTCCCGGCCGGCGCGGCACCGCGATGGAATCATTGCAGCACCGATGCAGTCGTTATGGGCGGGAACCGTGAGCGCGGTCCTCGCCCCCGAGCAGTGGCTGCCGCGCCGGGAGCGGCACCGCCACCGGCTGACGGCGCTGCTCGGCCCCTACCTCGACCGGCGAGCGCGCGGCGCCACCCACCCGGTGATCGACTTCCTGTTCACCTACTACAGCTTCACGCCGTCCCAGCTCATGCGCTGGCACCCCGGCTTCGGAACCACCCTCACCGGCTCCGCATCGGCGGAGTACGCCACCCTGCGGGGCTACCGGACCACCGGTACCGGGGTCACGGTCGACCCCACCCACCTGGCCCGGCGGTACGAAACCGTCCGATACGTCGCCGGCCTGCTCGAGGCCACCGCATCCCGGCCCGCGCACTTCGGCTGCTTCGGTCTCCACGAATGGGCGATGCTCTACCGCACTCGGCCCGAAGACGTCCGCCACAGCGCCGTACCCCTGCGTCTCGGGCACACCGGCACCGACGCCGTCGTCGAGTCGTTGCAGCTGCGCTGCACGCATTACGACGCGTACCGGTTCTTCACCCCGGACGCCGGCCCCCTCAACATCGAACCGCTCACCCGCGACGACCAGGTACAGCGGGAACAACCGGGCTGCCTGCACGCCGCCATGGACCTGTACAAATACTGTTACAAGCTCACCCCGCTGCTCGACTCGGACCTGACCGTCGACTGCTTCGAGCTGGCCTTTGCCGCCCGGGAACTCGACATGCGGGCCAGCCCGTACGACCTGAGCGAGTACGGCTACCCCCCGGTGCGGATCGAAACACCCCGGGGACGAGCGGAGTACGTCCGCGAGCAGACGGTCCTGGCCGAGCAGTCCACCGCGCTGCGCGCGGCGCTGCTCGACCGGTGCCACCGGCTGCTCGACGCCGACCGGGAGCACGCCGACCGGGAGCACGCCGACCGGGAGCACGCCGGCCGCCGCTGAGCGGACACCGCCGCCGCCTGCCCTCCTCCCGGGACGTCCCCGGCGCACGGCGCCGCACCCGGGACGATCGATATCCCTCCCCGCCGGGTCTACTCTGAAGTCTGGAGAGGCCACGACCCGATGCTGTACGTCTCCGTCCTGGGTGAGCAGTCGATCACCGACGACACGACCGGCGCCGTCGTGACGCGGTCCCCCCGCGGCACGACCCTGGTCGCCTTCCTCGCCCTCCACGCCGGGGTTCCACAGCCCCGCCAGCTCATCGCCCCCCTGTTCTGGCCCGACTCGACGACCGCCCAGGCCCTGACCAACCTGCGCCGCGAACTGCACCACCTGCGCCGCGCCCTCGACGACGACCCGGCCGTCGAGGTGACCTCCCGGGATCTGTGCTGGCGCGACACCGAGACCAGCCGGGTCGACCTACGGACCTTCACCGTCGAGTACCACGCCGCCCGGGCCGCCGCGACGAGCGGCGACGACGAGGCGGCGCTGCGGCACGCCACCACGGCGCTCGCCGAATACCGCGGCTACCTGCTGCCCGGCATGTACGACGACTGGATCCTCGAGGCCCGTTCGGCTCTCGAACGACACTGCGTCGACCTGTGCGATCTGCTGTGCCGGCTGCGGGCCCGCACCGGCGACCTCCCCGGGGCGATCGACGCCGTCCGCCGCCGGATCCACCTGCGGCCCCTGGAAGAGGGCGGGTACCGCACCCTGATGAAGCTGCAGGCCGAGCACGGCGACCGCGCCGGCGCGGTGAGCACCTATCACCGTTGCGCCGCCCTCCTCGAACGTGAACTCGGGGTGGTACCGGACCCGGCGACACGCACACTCGCCGACCGCCTGCTCGCCCACGCGGCCCCCACCGCGGCCGCCCGCCCGACCGTCGAGCCGGCGGCCGGGCGGCCCGGACTCGCCGCCCCGGCACTCGTCGGCCGCTCACACGAACTCCGTCGGCTGCACGAGGCGTGGCGCACGGCCGCCGCCGGCCGCCCCACCCTCGTCCTCGTCACCGGCGGCGCCGGCGTCGGCAAGACCCGCCTGGTCGCCGAGATCGCCGACACGGCCCGCGCACAACCCGCGGTGGTGGCGAGCACCCAGTGCTTCGGAACGGCCGGACGGCTCGCCCTCGCCCCGGTAGCGGACTGGCTCCGCACCCCCGCGGTGCAGCCCGCGCTCGCTGCGCTCGACCCGCTCTGGCGCGCCGAGGTCGACAGGCTCGTACCGTCCGGCACGACCCGCCCGGAACCCGGCGCCGGCTTCCGGGCGATGGTCGACGCCTGGCAGCGCCTCCGGTTCTTCGAAGGCCTGGCGCGGGCCCTGATCGGCGGCGGCCGCCCGGTCCTGCTGATCCTCGACAGCATCCAGTGGTGCGACCCGGAGACGCTGACGTTCCTGACGTTCTGCCTGTCCCTGACCCCCGACGCGCCCCTGATGGTGGCCGCGACAGCCCGCACCGACGACACCGACGAGAGCCGGGACCTCGAGCAATGGGCCGTCCGGATGCGGACCGCCGGTCTGCTCACCGAGCTGCCACTGCAGCCCCTGGGGGTCTCCGGCACCACCCGCCTGGCCGAAGCGCTCGGCGGGCGCCCGCTCGATCCGCAGGACGCCGAACTGCTGCACGCGACCACCGGAGGCTTCCCGCTCTACATCATCGAAGCGATGCACAGCGGACCGGGCCTCGCCCTCGCCGGCAGCCTGGCCGACGTGCTGCACGACCGGATCGGGCAGGTGAGCCCCGCCGCACGGGACGTCGCCGGACTCGCCGCGGCGGTAGGCCGCAACTTCACCCTCGATCTGCTCACCGAGGCCAGCGACCTCGACGCCGACGCCGTGGTGCGCGCCGTCGACGAGCTGTGGCAACGCAGAATCCTGCGACAGTTCCGCGACGGCTACGACTTCTCCCACGACCTGCTCCGCGACGCCGCCTACGCCCGGATCAGCCCGCCCAGGCGCTGGCTGCTGCACCGCCGTCTCGCGCAGAGCCTCGAATTGCTGCACGCCGACGACCGCGACAGCGTCTCGGCGCAACTCGCCGAGCAGTACGCCCGCGGGGGACGACCGGACCGGGCCGTGGCCTACTACCGTCGCGCGGCCGATGTCGCCTCGAGCACCTTCGCCCACACCGAGGCGATCCGACTGCACAAGAAGGCGCTCGCCGTCGCCCGCACCCAACTCGAGGGGCGCAGCGCCGCCGTACAGGAACTCGCCGTCCGCGAAGCGATGGCGGCACCGCTCAACGCCAGATACGGCTACTCCTCCCCCGAACTGCAACAGACCCTCGAGCGCTCGATCGGGCTGGCCGAATCCCTCGGCCGCAAGGACTCCCTCCTGGCCGGCCTCGTCGGGCTCTGGTCGTCGCGGTTCGTGCAGGGAAACATCGCCGGCGCCCACGAAGTGGCGACCCGCGCCCTGACCCTGGTCGACGCCGGCTCCCCGCTGAGCGGCTCGGCCCACTTCGCGTTCGCCGGTTCGGCGGTCGAGCTCGGCCGCCCCGAGGAGGCGCTCCACCACTTCGACCTCGCGGCAGCACTGACCCGGGGCGCTCCGTCGTTGACCGTCGGCACCCGGCCCGACGTGCACGGCAGCGCCTGGGCAGCACACGCCCACTGGCTGCTCGACCACAACGACGCCGCACTGACCTGCTGCAACGAGGCCGTCCGGCTGGCCCGGACGATCGACCATCCGTACAGCCTGGCCGTCGCCCTGGCCTACAGCGGCATCACCCACCACCTGCGGGCAGACCCCGCCGCCCTCGACGTCGCCGTCGCGGAACTGACCGACCTGTGCGTCCGGTACGGATTCGCCTACTACAGCGAGTGGGCGCTGATTCTCGGCGGTTGGTCCCGCGGCGGCGAGGCCGGCCTCACCCAGGCGCGGCGCGGCATCGACACGCTCCGATCGGCCGGTTCGTTCGCCCGGATGCCGTACTGGCTCTCGCTGCTCGCCGACCTGTCGGTGCGGGAAGGAGATCCCGGCGCCGCCCGCGCCGCGCTCGATGCCGCCCTCGTCGCCGGACAGGCCCGCGACGACCTGTGGTGGCTGCCCGAGGTGATGCGGATGCGCGCGGCGCACGACGACCACCAGGCCGCGATCGCGCGGCTGCGCGCCGCCGCCCGGACCGCGGCCGCTCACGGCAGTGCCGCCCTGCTCCGGCGCTGCGCGCGGGACCTCGCCGAACGCGGCGTTCACCTGCCGCTCCCGGGCGTTCCCCCGGCCCCGTGACCGGCTGGCGCACTCGAACGCTGCGCGAACGCCCCCCTTCCTAGGGTCGACGGTACAACGCCCGCACCGGCGAGCGACCGACCCGAAAGGGGCTCCCGTGACCACCATCTCGACCCGGTCGGCCGGCGCGGTGCCGTACGACGACCTGGCCGCGGCCCTGCGCGGCGACCTGATCACCCCCGGCGACACCCGCTACGACACGGTGCGTGCCGTCTACAACGGCATGATCGACAAACACCCCGCGGCGATCGCACGCTGCCGGGACGCCGCCGACGTCGTTTCCTGCGTCCGTTTCGGCCGCGCCCACGCACTCACCCTGGCCGTGCGCGGCGGCGGGCACAACGCCGGCGGCCTCGGCGTGTGGGACGACGCGCTCGTCGTCGACCTGTCCCTGATGCGCAGTACCACGGTCGATCCGGCACACCACACCGTCCGCGTCGACGGCGGATGCACCTGGGGCGACGTCGACCACGCCACGGTCGCCTTCGGCATGGCCACCCCGTCCGGCTTCCTCTCGTCCACGGGTGTGGGCGGGCTGACCCTCGGTGGCGGCATCGGCTACCTCTCCCGGCGCTTCGGGCTGACCGTCGACAACCTTCTGTCCGCCGACGTGGTGCTCGCCGACGGCACGCTCATGACGGCCGACGAGAGCTCGCACAGCGACCTGTTCTGGGCGCTGCGCGGCGGCGGCGGGAACTTCGGCGTCGTCACCTCCTTCACCTTCCGCTGCCACGACATCGGCGAAGCCGGCATGATCGTCGGCGGCCCGGTGCTCTACGACCTCGCCGACACCGCCGACGTCATGCGCTGGTACCGGGAACTGCTGCCGGCGCTCCCGGAGGAACTCAGCGGCTGGATCGCGCTGCTCACCGTCCCACCCGCCGCCCCGTTCCCCGAGGACCTCTGGGGCCGCAGGTGCTGCGGCATCGTCTGGTGCTACACCGGACCGCACGCCAAGGCCGACGAGGTGCTCGAGCCCATCCGGACCTACGGCTCGCCGCTGCTGGTCGGCCTGCACGACATGCCGTTCACCGTGCTGCAGAGCGCATTCGACGCCCTCTACCCGCCCGGCCTGCAGTGGTACTGGCGGGCGGACTTCTTCGACGAGATCACCGACGCCGCGATCGACGTGCACTGCAGGTACGGGCAGCAGCTGCCGACCGGTCACTCCACCATGCACCTCTATCCCATCGACGGCGCCACCGGCCGCGTCCCCGAGGACGCGACCCCCTTCGCGTACCGGGGCGGCGGATGGGCGGGGGTCATCGTCGGCGTCGACCCCGACCCCGCCAACGCCGACCTCATCACCCGGTGGGCCCGCGACTACTGGGAGGAACTGCACCCGACCTCCGCCGGCGGCGCCTACGTCAACTTCCTGATGAGCGAGGGACAGGACCGGGTCGAAGCCGCCTACCGCGGCAACTACGACCGGCTCACCCGGATCAAGCGGCGCTACGACCCGGACAACGTCTTCCACATCAACCAGAACATCCGGCCCGCCGCACCCGACCGGTAGCCCGGAACCCCACCTGCTCGGAGAGGAACGGGACATGCCCACCCACAGGCTGGAAACGGATTATCTGGTGATCGGCTGCGGCGCGGCCGGCATGGCGTTCGCGGACGCATTGATCACCGACTCCGACGCGGACGTCGTGATGGTGGACCGGCGGCACGCACCCGGCGGACACTGGCACGAGGCCTACCCGTTCGTGCGGCTGCATCAGCCGTCCGCGTACTACGGCGTCAACTCCCTGCCGCTCGGTACGGACACCATCGACGACGTCGGCCCGAACCGGGGCATGTACGAGCAGGCGGGCGCCCCCGAGATCTGCGCGTACTACGACCGCGTCATGCGCCGCCGTCTCCTGGCATCCGGATCCGTGCGGTACTTCCCGATGAGCGAGTACGTCGGCGGCCACCGCTTCGTCTCCCGGGTCTCCGCCGACCGGTACGAGGTGACGGTCCGCACGGCGCTCGTCGACGCCACCTACCTCGAGCCGGCGGTCCCGGCGACGTTCGCCCCGCCGTTCGACGTCGCCTCCACCGTCCGCTGTGTCCCGGTGAACGCGCTCGCGCAGATCGCCGATCCCGCCGAGCGGTACGTCGTCATCGGCGCCGGCAAGACGGCGATCGACGCGTGCCTGTGGCTGCTGCAGATCGGGGTGCCACCGGACGCCGTCCGCTGGATCAAACCGCGCGAGGCCTGGCTGCGCAACCGCTGGTTCGCGCAGGGCGGCGAACTGGTCGGCAACCTGATCGACGGACTCGCGCGGCAGATGGAAGCCGCAGCGCAGGCGACGAGCACGGACGACCTGTTCGCCCGGCTCGAGGCGAGTGAACAGTTGCTGCGCGCCGACGAGCGAGTCACCCCCACCATGTACAAGGGGCCGACGGCGAGCACCGCCGAACTCGCCCAGCTCCGGCGCATCCACGACGTCGTCCGCCTCGGGCACGTGCGGCGCATCGCACGCGACGAGATCGTGCTCGACCACGGGACGATCGGCACCGGGCCCGACCACCTGCACGTGCACTGTGCCGCCCCGGGCCTGAACCCGGCCCCGGCCGTCCCGATCTTCGAGGAGGGCCGCATCACGCTGCAACCGATCCGCACCGGGCTCATCCCGTTCAACGCCGCCCTCGTCGGATTCGTGGAGGCCACCGGCCGGGGCCTGGCCGAGAAGAACCGGCTCTGCCCACCGAACCGGCTACCGGACGTCCCCCTCGACTGGATCCACGGAACGCTCGTCGAGACGAGCGCCGAGTACGCGTGGTCGAAGGAACCGGACATGGCGGACTGGCTCGAGCGTTCCCGCCTCAACACGTCCCGGGGGCTCCGGGACCGCGCCGACACGCCCCTCGTCCGGGAAGCGGCGAGACGATTCGCCACCCACGTCCGCCCCGCCCTCGCCAACCTCACCGGACTGCTCGACGACGCCCGGCGGGCCGCGTGAGCGCCCCGCCGCCCCACCCGCCCGGGCGGGCCGGGTTCGCGGGCCACCCCGTATGATCTGAGCGATTACGGCTACTCGCCGATCACGATCGAGACTGCTTCCGGGCGCGCACAGTACGCCCGCGAGCGGTCGGCGCTCACCATCGCGCCGCGGCCCTGGAGAGGAGCTGCTGAATCGATGTACCGCCCCGGCGGCGGGTCGAACCGACCTGCCCGAAACTACCGGCGGGTAACGTGAGTGCTGTTCGTCGTGCTGCCCGTCGGCACCGCCGACGCGAGCGCACAGGTCCCGGAAAGAGTGAGGCAGGTAATGACTGAACGCGTGCAAGTCGGTGGACTCCAGGTCGCCAAGGTGCTCTACGACTTCGTCGTCGACGAGGCGATCCCCGGCACCGGGGTGGACGCGGCCGAGTTCTGGGCCGGGGCCGACAAGGTGATCCACGACCTCGCCCCCCGCAACCGCGCCCTGCTCGCGGTGCGCGACGACCTCCAGGCGCAGATCGACACCTGGCACCGCGACCGCAAGGGCCAGCCGCACGACGCCGCCGCCTACAAGGCGTTCCTCCAGGACATCGGCTACCTCGTCCCCGAGCCCGCCGACTTCCAGGTCACCACCGGCGGTGTCGACGCCGAGATCGCCACCACCGCCGGGCCGCAGCTCGTGGTGCCCGTCCTCAACGCCCGCTTCGCCCTCAACGCCTCCAACGCCCGCTGGGGCTCGCTGTACGACGCCCTCTACGGCACCGACGCCATCTCCGAAGAAGGCGGCGCCGAAAAGGGCACCGGCTACAACAAGGTCCGCGGCGACAAGGTCATCGCCTGGGCCCGCACCTTCCTCGACACCGCCGCCGCCCTCGCCACCGGATCGCACACCGACTCCACCCGGTACTTCGTCGACGGGGAGGAGCTGAAGGTCGAACTCGGCGACGGCACCGTCACCGCACTCGCCCAGCCCGAGAAGTTCGTCGGCTACCTCGGCGAGAAGGACGCCCCGACGTCCGTGCTGTTGCGCAACCACGGTCTGCACGTGGAGATCCAGATCGACCCCGAATCCCCGATCGGCAAGACCGATGCCGCCGGTGTCAAGGACGTCGTCCTCGAATCGGCCGTCACCACCATCATGGACTTCGAGGACTCCGTCGCCGCCGTCGACGCCGACGACAAGGTCATCGGCTACCGCAACTGGCTCGGCCTCAACCGCGGCGACCTCGCCGAGGAGATCTCCAAGGGCGGCAAGTCCTTCACCCGCGCCCTCGACGCCGACCGCGTCTACATCGCCCCCGACGGCTCCGACCTCACCCTGCACGGCCGGTCCCTGCTGTTCGTCCGCAACGTCGGCCACCTCATGACCAACCCCGCCGTGCTCGACGCCGACGGCAACGAGGTCCCCGAGGGCATCCTCGACGCGCTGATCACCAGCCTCGCCGCCGTGCACGGCCTGTCCGTCGGCGAGGACACCGGGCCGCTCGCCAACAGCCGCACCGGCTCGATCTACATCGTCAAGCCCAAGCAGCACGGCCCCGAGGAAGTCGCCTTCACCACCGAGCTCTTCGGCCGGGTCGAGGAGGTGCTGGGCCTGCCGGCCAACACCCTCAAGGTCGGCATCATGGACGAGGAACGCCGCACCACCGTCAACCTGAAGGCCTGCATCAAGGAGGCCAGCGAGCGCGTGGTGTTCATCAACACCGGATTCCTCGACCGCACCGGCGACGAGATCCACACCTCCATGGAAGCCGGCGCCATGGTGCGCAAGGCCGAGATGAAGAAGCAGACGTGGATCCTCGCCTACGAGGACTGGAACGTCGACACCGGCCTGGCCACCGGCCTGCAGGGCAAAGCCCAGATCGGCAAGGGCATGTGGGCCATGACCGACCTCATGGCCGACATGCTCGAACAGAAGATCGGCCAGCCCAAGGCCGGCGCCAACACCGCCTGGGTCCCCTCGCCCACCGGCGCCACCCTGCATGCCACCCACTACCACCAGGTCGACGTGTTCGCCGTGCAGGACGAACTGAAAGGCAAGCGTCGCGCCACCGTCGACGACATCCTCACCATCCCCCTCGCCCCCAGCACCGACTGGACCGACGAGCAGAAGCGCGAGGAGCTCGACAACAACTGCCAGTCGATCCTCGGCTACGTCGTGCGCTGGATCTCCCAGGGCGTCGGCTGCTCCAAGGTGCCCGACATCCACGACGTCGCGCTCATGGAGGACCGCGCCACCCTGCGCATCTCCAGCCAGCTGCTCGCCAACTGGATCCACCACGGCATCGTCACCGCCGACGACGTCGTCGCCTCCCTGCAGCGCATGGCACCCGTCGTCGACCGGCAGAACGCGGGCGATTCCACCTACCTGCCGATGGCCCCCGACTTCGACGGCAGCATCGCCTTCCAGGCCGCCAAGGAACTGATCCTCGAAGGCACCACGCAGCCCAGCGGCTACACCGAGCCGATCCTGCACCGCCGCCGCCTCGAGTTCAAGGCCGCCCACGGCTGCCGAGCCTGAGCCACGGCCACGGCCCCGATCCACCGGATCGGGGCCGTGGCGTCCCACCGGCCGATCACTAGACTCCGGGAACGGCGGGGCAGGCACGACGACAGGCAGGAAACACGTGGGTCGACATCGCGGCACGGGCCGCGCCAGAGGCGTCAGCAAGGGCCCGATCATTGCCGTCGCCGTAGCACTCGCACTCGTCCTCGCCACCGTCGGCTGGTTCCGCCTGCGCGAACGCATCGACGAGCAGGCCACCGAAGCCGCGCAGACCTGCGTCGAAGGCGACGCGCTCCTCGACGTCGCCGCCGATCCCGCCGTCGCCCCCACACTGACCACCCTTGCCGCCCGGTGGGTCACCGACACCCGCCCCGTCGTCCGCGACCACTGCATCGA
>NZ_JAALEH010000099.1:0-21356 GCF_011058195.1 Rhodococcus sp. 14C212
CCCCACGCCAGATCCGGAAGGGCCAGCAGCACGGTCAGCACGGCCGCCGTGGCCCAGGCGCCGGCCCGGCCGCCGAATCGCCCGCGCAACGTGCCGACACCTGCCGCGGCAGCCAGCGCGTACAGCGGCGCCGCCCATGCCACCCACTTCTGGGTGTCGCGCAGCAGACCCGCGCCCGGCACGTGCACCATCGCCCACGCTCCGGCCCGCAACCCCGTCCCCGTCGCCGCGAGGGCCGGACCGAGCACCGCGACCGCCGCCAGCGCCGTCAGCACCCCGAGCACCGGGTTGCGCCGGCGCCGCCACAGCGCCGGCACCCCGCACGCCACCACCAGCAGCAGTGCTGCCGTGCCGACCAGCGCCCACACCGTCGCCCGCGAACCGGGCACCGCATCGGCGTTCCAGATGCCCCCGAGCCCCGCCACGCTGCCGAGGGTGCCCAGCGCGGGCTCGGCGCGCGCCGCGAACGCCCGCACCCCCGCCGGATCCGACCCGTCGCCCGCGCCGCCGGACACGGCCGTCGCCACCAGCCACGGCGCCGCCACCGCAGCCGCCAGCGCCACGGCGCCCGCGAGACGGGGAAGCAGCGGAGACCGCCCGCCCGGGGCGGCCAGCACGGCCAGTGCCGTCACCGACGCCAGCAGCGCACCCGTCGGCGTCAGCCCCGCCGCGCCCAGGCACACCGCCAGCGACGCCCACCCGGAGCGGGCATCCCGTCGCACCGCCACCGACGCCACCACCGTCCACGGCAGCGCCGCGTAGCCCACCAGCAGGCTCCAGTGCCCCTGCAGCAGCCGCTCCGCCACGTACGGGTTCCACACGAACACCGTCGCCGCCACCAGCCGCGCCGCCGGACCGGCCGCCGGCAACAGCACCGCCACCAGGCGGGCACCGCCCCAACCGGCCGCCCACAGGGCGCCGGTGAGCAGCGCCGTCACCACCACGCCGCCGTCCACCACCGAACTCGCCGTCGCCAGCAACACGTCCTGCGGCACCGCCCGCGCCGCCGCGTCGGTCAGCCCCAGCGCCGAATCCGTCAGGAAGGACCGCGGGGTGCTCACCGCGTCGCGCAACAGCAGGTAACCGGGGGAGGTGAGCAGCGGCCCGAGCACCACGACCGCCAAGGCGAGGCTGTAGAGGGCCGGGACAGCGGGACACAGCGACACCGGCCTGGGCATGGCCGCACAATACCCACCCCGCCCCGGCACCCCGGTCCGGATCCGGTGCCTCGTCGCCCGTACCCGGCGGCGTGCAACCATGGTCCGATGCCGCGACCTGAGACGCCGCGCTCGGCCACCGGAACCGCCGTCGCCGGGATGACGATGGTGACCGCCGGGGCCATGACCGCCAACCTGGCCTCCTACCTGCTGCACCTGCCGGCCGCCCAGTGGCTCGGCCCCGCGGGGTACGGCGAGTTCGCCGGTCTGCTGGCCGCCCAGTTGGTGCTGGCCGTGCCGGCGCTCGCCCTGCAGACGGTCGTCGCCCGGGAGACCGTGCTCGGTGCCGGCACCGCGTCCCTGCGCCGTCTCGGGTACCGCTGCGCCGGCCTCGCCGGGTTCGTCGCGCTGGCCGTCGTGCCGCTCGTCGCGTGGGCTCTCGACACCAGCGTCGCCGGTGCCCTCGGCTCGCTCGTCACCGCCCCACTGCTGGTGCTGCTCGCCGCCGAGCAGGGCCTGTTGCAGGGGCGGGGACGGTTCGGCGCGCTCAGCGTCGTGCTCGCCGCGGCGGGCGTGGCGAAGGTCGTGCCCGCCGTCGCGGTGCTCGCCGTCGGCGGCGGGCCGGGAGCGGCGCTGTTCGCCGGGGCGGTCGGCACCGGGTTCGTCGCAGTCGGGGCCGCCGCACTCGTGTCGCGCTCCCCGGCGGGACAGGAGTCCGGTGCCGCCCCGGCGGTCGGCGTGCCCGCGGTGCTGCGCGCCTCCCAGGTGCAGCTGGCGCTGATCGCCCTGACGTCGCTGGACCTGCTGCTCGCCCGCGCCGTGCTCGACCCGGAGGATGCCGGGCTGTACGCGCTCGGTGCCGTCGCGACGAAGGTCGCGTTCTGGCTGCCGCAGGCCGTCGGGGTGGTGTTGTACCCGCGGATGGCCAACCCCGCCCAGTCCGCGGCCGCCGTCCGATCCGCCCTGGCCGTCCTCGTCGGGATCGGCGCGGTCCTCGTCGCCGGCGCGGCGGCGTGTGCACCGCTGGTCCCGCTGCTCGTCGGCGACGCGTACGCCCCCGTGCAGTCGCTGCTGTGGCTGTTCGCGCTGCAGGGCGCGTGCCTGGCGGTACTGCAGGGGGCGCTGCTGTCCGCGATCGCGGGCGAGCGCACCCATCTCGCCGCCGTCGCGTGGGTCGGCCTCGTGGTGGAGGCCGCCCTCATGCTCACCGTCGCGTCCACCACCCGGCAGTTCGTGCTCGTCGCCGTGTCCGTCGCGGCCCTCACCGCCACGGTGGTCTCCGTGCTGGCGGTCCGCGCGGCCCACCCCGCGGGGCCGAATGTGACAGCTGTTCGATCCAACTGACCCCGTGTGACATTCGGTCGCCCGCCTGCGGAACGATCGCGCCCGCGAGAACACCGATGCCCCTCCCCGAACGGATCGGGGAGGGGCATCGGCGCGCGTGCCTACTGCTGCGGCGGTTCCTTGCGCAGGTCGGTGCGCGGGATCTCCTGCGTCTGGTCGGTGGTCCAGTCCCGCTGCTGCGGGGGAGCGTCCGTACGGGGGATCTCCTCGGTGCGGTCGCTGGTCCAGTCGCGCTGCGCCGGCGCGGCGTGGGCCGGGCCGGCGGGGGCGGTCGGGCCACCCGTCGCGGCGACGGGACGGCCGGTGCGGCCGCTGCCGCCGCGCAGGCCGAGCACGATGCCGGCGATCAGGGAGATCAGACCGAGGATGCCGAGGATGATCGGCACGGTGCGACCGAAGAGGTTGAGGGTGTCGATGCCGTTCTTGGCCTGCTCCACCTGGAACTCGATGGTGTCCTCGTTGAACGGCAGGCTCACCTGCAGCACCGTCACCTCGGGACGGTTCGCTTCGCGGGCGTAGTACTGGTACTGCTGCTCCTGGCCCTTGATGACCACGCCGGTCTCCGGCTCGACCCACAGGTCACGAACGTTGGTGTACCACCGGGTCATGGTCACCGGTGTCTCACCGCCCTCGACACCCCACGTCGAGGCGGGCAGGCTCAGCTTGTAGGTCGGCACCGACGGATCGACCGTGGACAGGTCGACCGGCCCGACCTCGTGCCGGAAGTGGTAGACCTTGACGCCGTTGATCTCGGTCTCGTCGATGTAGTCGATCGGGTAGGTCTCGCGCGCGTTCAGATCGAAGTACGGGTACGACTTCTGCTCGGTGCCGAACGGGAAGCGGTACTGCAGGCCGTCGCGGTTCGGGATCTCCGCCGGCGGCGCCGTCGCCGAGGTCTGGATGGTGCTGACCGCGTCCGGGTTCTCCTCCTGGGTGACGGGCATGCCGCTGACCCGGTCCACGGTGACCCGGTCGACGGTGGCGGAGACCAGGCCCGTGTCACCCTGCATGTCCAGGCGACGGACCGTCTGGCCGGCCTGCAGGGTCATGATGTCCGCGTCCGACGGCTCCTCCACGGTGACGAACCGCTGCGCCACGATCGGCACGTCGGTGTCGACCTGCGCCCGCCCCGACAGCAACGCCCGCGCGTTGAGGATGTCGCCGGTGCCCTCGGCGACCGTGGTCACCTCGAGATCCAGCGGCGTCTTGGCGAGCTTGCCGACGGTATAGGTCGGGATCAGTATCGCCGCCACAATAAGGAAGGCGCCCAGGCCCACCAACGCCAATGCCAGTTTCCGGCCCGAGCCCGAACGCTCAGCCATGCTGTGTCTCCTCACTCAACGGTTCCATCGAGTACCCCCACCGGCAGCCGGTCTGCACGGATCGCCTGGCATCCGGCTCGCGAATACCACGTGAGCCCAGACACTAACAGGGCAGTCGCCCGGCGCGCGCCACCGCGCGGACTCGAGATCCCGGCTTCCGCGCCACGACCCCACCGGGCAGACTGTCCTCGATGACCAGCAGCGCCCCGCCCGTCGCCCCGGCTCCCGCGATCTCCGGCTTCCTGCCGGCGCTCGAGGGCATGCGCGGATTCGCCGCCGTCGGTGTCCTGATCACGCACGTGGCGTTCCAGACGGGGGCTGTGCAGGATCCGGTGCTCGGCCGCATCTGGGGCCGGTTCGACCTGGCCGTCGCCCTGTTCTTCGCGCTGTCGGGCTTCCTGCTGTGGCGGCCGCACGCGGCGGCCGCGCGTGGTCTCGGGACCGCGCCGCCCGCCGGGCGTTACCTACTGTCGCGGGCCACCCGCATCCTGCCCGCGTACTGGGTGGTGGTGTGCGTCGTGCTGCTCCTGCTGCCCGGGGCGGGCAGCGGCTGGCGGCTTTGGTTGGCGAACCTGACCCTGGTGCAGGTCTTCGTGCCGCTGAGCCTCACCGAGGGACTGACCCAGATGTGGAGTCTGTCCGTGGAGGTGGCCTTCTATCTGTTGCTGCCGCTGTTCGCCGCGGCGCTCGCCGGGCTGCGCGGCGACCGGGCCCGGTTCCGCGTCCCGCTGCTGCTCGCCGTGAGCGCGCTGTCGCTGGTGTGGGCGTGGCTACCGGTCCCCACCCCGGGCCACATCAACCACGACAACTGGCTGCCGGGTTATCTGCCGTGGTTCGGCGCCGGCATGCTGCTCGCCGAACTCGTGTCGGGCGAACGGACCTGGGTGCACCGGCTCGCCTCCCGCCGGGTGCTCATGGCGGCGATCGCCGTGGCCGCATTCGGATTGTCCACCACGTCCCTCGGTGGGCCGGAGGGGCTCGTGACGCTCGATCCGTGGCAGTACAACGGCAAGATCCTCCTCGGCGCGCTGATGAGCTTCGCGTTGCTGGCGCCGCTCGTCCTCGCGCCGCGCGCCGAGCACCGCATCCTGGCGAGCGGGCCGGCGCTGACCGTGGGCCGATGGTCGTACGGCATCTTCATCTGGCACCTGGCCGTGCTGTCCATCGTCTTCCCGGTCTTCGGACTCATCCCGTTCCAGGGCGACTTCTGGTTCGTGCTCGCGGTCACGCTGGTGCTGAGCATTGCCGTCGCGTCGGTCAGCTACGCGCTCGTCGAGGAGCCGGTGCGCCGGGAGGTCAGGCGCCGCCAGCGCCGCGTCGCCTCCACCGCAGAACGCGTCGCAGACTCCGCCGCGCCCTGAGCGAGACCGGCAGCGCCGCGAGCCCCAGCGCGACGAGCCCGCACAGCGCGGCGAACTGGATCGCGAACGAGTGCCCGACGTAGCCGCCCGGTGCGCGCCACGGCCCGGTGGACAGCAGCGCCATCGCGAGCATCGTCGCGACCCCGGTCACGACGACGAGCGTGCGGGCGGCGACGTCGCGGCCCCAGCGCGCGCCCACCGCCACGATCGCCACCGCCGCGACGATCGTCGTCGTCGCGCCCACCGCACCGGCCGCGAGGGTCGCGACGGCCAGCACGCCGGCGAAGCCGACGGTGGTACTGCCCCAGACCCCGGGTGCCGGCCCCGGGTCGGCGACGGGCCTCCGGCGCGGCCACGCCGCGAGCGCGAACAGCGGCAGCAGCAGGAGCAGACCGCCGAAGATGCCGAGGCGGTACCAGCGGTCGGTGGCGAACTCGAGCGTCACGGTGCCACCGACCCCGGCGGGCACGACCCAGCCCTGCTGCCAGCCGTCGACCACCACGGGCGTCAGTTCGGTGCCGTCCGCGGCCGTGGCGACCCAGCCGACGTTGGTGCTCTCCGGCACGACGACGATCCGCTCCCGCTCGGCTGCGGGCACCTCGAGCTCGCGCAGGTTCTCCGTCCAGGTGCCGACGGCGAGCTCGGTGGGTTCGGGCGACGGCGGGCTCACGGCGCCGGGCACCGGCAGCCGCAGCGTCCCGACGGTGAACGCCTGGCCGGGGTCCGTCTCGACGTCGACGTGCCCGGCGGGCAGCGGCGCGACGGTCTCGTCGCACAGGGTGGCGGGCACCTCGACCCCCGCGGCGAGGTCCGCGACGGTCGCGGTGACCGACGTCCGGTAGGTGCGGCCGTCGACGGTCAGCACGGGCCCGGCGTCGCACCCGACGGTGACCTGCCGCTCGTACACCGGGTCCTGCGGGCCGATCGGCCCGTCCGGGCCGAGCACGGTCACCTCCGCCAGCCCCGGCGGGCCGACCTTGGCGAAGCCGAGCACGGTCTGGTCCAGCACGTCGTCCCAGCCGACCAGGCTGAGCACCACCCGGTCCGTCACGTGAGGTTCGAGATCGACTGTCGCCGTTGATGATTCGACGTCGCGCACCTGCGGGCCGTTGCCGAGGTCGACGGCGATGCGGGTCGGCCGCGCCGGCAGCGGTCCCGGGCTCGACGCCACCTCGAGGCCCGTGACCAGCTGCGGGGACGGCAGGTCGAGCGTGAGGGTCGGTCGCGGTGCCCCGGGGCGCACCGCCTCCTCCGATGCCGTCCACGTCGTCCGCGGATCACCGTCGGTGGCGGCGAACGCGGAGCCCTGCAGGTCCACGACGTCGGCGGCACCGCGGGCGACCACCCGGTCCGGCAGCGCGGCGACCTCGGCGAGTGCCGGGCCGGGCCGTCCCCGCACCCACGGCTGCGGCGCCACCGACGTCGCCTCGGGCACCGACAGGGTGCGGGTGAAGACGTTCGGCTCCTCGGGGGCGACGGCCAGACCCCGCGCGCACCGCACCCGGTCGGGGGTGTCGACGCAACCGCCGCGGCCGGGCAGTTCCTGGCCGAGGTTCCAGCCCCGCACGGCGGCCCCGGCGGCGACGTCCGGCAGCACGATCCGCTGCCGGATGTCGACGGGCCGGGGGTTGTCCCGGTCGGTGAAGTCGTCCACCGCCACCTCGGTCAGCCCGAATTGGTTGCCCACGGAACCGTCCTCGGTGCGGGTGGAGGTGATCCGGATCCAGGTCGTCCGTCCGAGCGGCAGCGCCACCGTCTGTTCCCGGCCGGGCTTCTCGATGCGCACGGCGGTGCTGCCGCGGTCGGTGGTCACCTCGAGCCATTTCACCGGGGTGCCGAGCGCGCCGGGGCTGGTGCTCAGCCGGAGCAGCCCCGCCTCGATGGGCCGGTCGAGGTCGAGCTGCAGCCATTGCCCGACCGCGGACTCGAGGCCGTTGCTGTGCCAGCCGGTGGTCGGGTCGCCGTCGACGGTGGCCGCCGGCCCGCTGCCGACGGAGGTGCCGCCGAGTTGGGTGGCGTCCGACGCGGAGCTGGACACGCTGATCCGCGCGCCCTCCCACTCGGCGCGCACGAGGTCGGTGTCCGGCACCGGGTAGTCCGGCACGAGGTTGTAGGTGCGCCGCGGGTCGCCGGCGGCGCGGATCGCCGAGCTGTGGTGGTCGACCTGGCCGTAGTCGGTCTCCCGGTCGGTGGGGGTGTCGGTGACGACGACGTCGTCGACGGGCAGGCCGGCCCGGCTCGCGTCGGCCGTGAGCAGCGCGGGGCCGGTGTTCCGCGGCTCGGCGTCGTCGAGCCGCAGCAGAGCCTCGGGGCCGCCCTGCACGCGGGGAACGGTGGCCGCGTCCACGGCGTACGGGCCGACCGGTGCGCCGGGCACGTCCACACGGTAGATCTCGATCGCCGGGTATGCCGGTCGCAGGTCCGAGTCGGCGGTGAAGCCCTCCTCGAAGTCCCGGGTGATCTCGTTGCCGAACTCGGCGACCCGCACGAGCCCGGGCGAGCCCTCGATCGCGCGGTGCACGAGCACCGGCCGCGCCGACGGCGACGTCTCCGGGTCGAGGTCGTTGCGGATCACCACGTAGCCGATGCCCTGGCCGCGCAGCGTCGCCGCCAGGCCTGGGGTGGGCCGGCCGGCGGCGATGTGCCGCTGCACCGCGTCCAGAGCCCGGATCGCGCCGGGCGGCACGAGCGGCACGGCGTCGCGGGAGGCCCACGGCGTCGATGCGAGCGGCTGGATCGGCTCGTCGCGGGTCAGGCCCCAGATCTGGCTGCCGAACGGGGCGCCCGGCACGATCAGCGCGCGTTCCCCGCGGGCCGAGGTGTGCTCGTCGAGCCACGCGGCGGTCTCGTGCCAGTATCCGGGCACCGCGTCGTAGGCGCCGCGCGGGGCGAGCCGGCCGGTCCACGCGAGCGACGTCGCGAGGGTCAGCGCCACGAGGATCAGCGTGGTGAACGCGACCATGGGCTGGCGTTCGGGGTGGGCGAACGCGGTCCGGGCCTGCCGCCACGGCACCGCGCCGGGCAGCGGCACCCGGCGCAGCAGGTGCGCGAGCCCGAGCACGAGCGGCAACCGCACCAGCGGCTCGAGCTTGTGCACGTTGCGCAGCGGGGCGCCGGCCGAATCCAGGAAGGATCGCACCTGCTCGGCGATCGGCGAGCCGAGTTCACCGACGTACCCGGCGGCCAGCCCGGCGATGCCGGCGAACAGGATCAGCGTCCACCGCCCCCGGGCGGGCATCGACCGCATCGCCAGCCCCGCGAGGCCCGCGGCGGCGAGCAGGCCGGTGACGAGGACCGCCGCGGGCTGGGTGACGAGCACCGCGCCGGCGATGCGCTCGGGGGAGACGAACGGCGTCCAGCTGCCGGTGCCGCGCAGCACCTCCGCCAGCGACGTCCACTGGGTGGTCACCCCGGACGATTCGATGTAGTCCAGGAACGGGGGACTGACCCGGCCGAGCAGCAGCAGCGGCACGACCCACCACAGCACCGCGACGACGCAGCTCGGGATCCACCACAGCGTGAAGCGCCACCACCGCCGATTCGGGCGGTGCGCGATCCACCACAGCCCGGCGACGAGGCACGCGGCGACGGTGGCGACGGCGTTGATCGCGCCCATGAGGGCCACCGCGACGGCGGACTGCGCGGCGAGCTGCGGTGCTCGCCGCCGGTGCGAGAGCGCTCGGTCGCCGTCGAGGTAGCGCACGAGTGGCAGCAGCACCCACGGCGCCAGCATCATCGGCAGCGTCTCCGACGAGATGGATCCGAGGGTGGTCAGCACGCGGGGGGAGAGTGCGAACGCCGCCGCGGCGATCAGCCGGGAACCACGGTTGCCGACACCGAGCGCCTCGGCGAGCCGCACCACGCCCCAGAACCCGGCGAGCAGCAGCAGCGCCCACCACACCCGTTGAGTGATCCACGGGGGGACGTGCAGGAGCTGGCCGACGGCGAAGAAGGAGCCGTGCGGGAAGAAGTAGCCGTACGCCTGGTTCTGTACCTGGCCGAGCGGGGCGAGGCTGCTCCACTGGTGGGCGGCGCGGGTGAGGAACCCGAGGGGGTTCTGGGTCAGGTCGTACTTGGTGTCGGCGACGATCAGGCCGGGGGCCTGCGCGAACGCCAACAGCAGCGACACCACGGCGGCCCCGTACAACCACCGCCTGGAGAGGGGGTCGGCGGACGGCGCCCCACCGGGGTGGGGCACCGCGCCGTGGGAAGTGCGTGAACTCGTCGCGTGGACGGCGCCGTCAGCGGCTGCCGTACTCAACCTGGTTCAAGAGGGAGGAATCGGCGTTGCCGCTGCGGTCGACCTCCGGGCGGGTGTTCTCCTGAACCGCCGCCGTGACCCCGAACACCGCCACGGCGCCGAGGACGGCGCCGATCGCCGCGCTGACCAGGCCCGGGCCCAGGAACTTCGCCATACCCATCTCCCCATCGTCCGTCGTCGGCTTCCGTGTGCAGCCGACATTCCTCATGCGCGACGGTGCCGGAACCCGTCCGGCGTCGTTGCGCTCCGCGTCAAGGTATCACCCGCACGGGTGCAACTGTGGCCTGCTCCACTCGCGGCGGCCTAGAGGCCGAGCACACCGAGCAGTGTGCGCAGCTTCGCGGTGGTCTCGTCGAGTTCGGCCTGCGGATCGGACGCCGCGACGATGCCCCCGCCACCCCACGCGAGGGCCCGCCTGCCGTCGGCGCTGAGCTCGGCGCAGCGGATCGCCACCAGCCAGTCCCCGTCGCCGTCCCCGTCGCACCACCCCACGGCGCCGCCGTAGAAGCGACGGTCGCCCTCCGTGCTGCGGATCGCCGCGAGCGCGGCCTCGGTGGGCGTGCCCGCCACGGCCGGAGTCGGGTGCAGTGCCGCGGCCAGCGTCAGGGCGTCCGTCCCGGGATCGCGCAGGGTGGCGGTGATCGGGCTGGCCAGGTGCCACACGTCGCTCGTGGCGGTCAGCACGGGCGTGCCCGGGATCTCCAGATCGCTGCACAGCGGGGTCAAGCGCGAACGGATCCACTCGATGACGAACGCGTGCTCGGCGAGGTTCTTCGCCGAGGCGAGCAGCTGCCGGCCCGCCTCACGGTCGGCGGCGGGGTCGGCGCAGCGGGCGGCGGTGCCCGCGAGCGGACGGCACGTGACGGCGTCGCCGCGGCGGCTGACCAGCAGTTCGGGCGTCGCGCCGACCAGGGTGTGGCCGCGGTACCGCTCACCGGCGGCGCTCAGATCCGCTGCGTAGACGTGGGCGGTGGGGTGGCGCTCGGCCATCCGGGCCGCGAGGGCGAGCGGGTCGACGGGCGTTTCGGAGACGAGCGTGACCGAGCGTGCGGCGACGACCTTGTCGAGTTCGCCGCGGCCGAGCCGGTCGCGCAGCGCCGCGACCCGCGCGACGTGCTGCTGCGGCGCCGGGGTCTGCGCGGCGAGCCGCACCGCCGGCAGGGCGGGCAGGGCGTCCGGCGGCTGCCACGCCGCGTCGGTCACGTCGGCGGTATCCGGCTGGGTCAACGCGGCGGGGCGCTCGGGATCGAAGGGCAGCGCGCCCACGATCAGGTCGGCCTCGCCGCGGCGCAATGCGAGGGAGGCCTCGGCGACGTCGGTGAACCGGCGGCGCGTCCCGGTGGTGTGCACGGTGCGATCGGCGCGGGAGAGCAGGAAACCGTCCATGGTGGGTCGACGATATCCCCGCCCGCGCCCGGGACGCGCCGCGGCTAGCGTCCCGGCGGGACGATCAGCACGGGCCGATGGCTGTGGCGCAGCACGTGGTCGGCCACCGACGACTGCAGCAGCGAGCGCAGGCCCGTGGTGCCGCGGGTACCGGAGACGATGATGTCGACGTTCAGCTCGTCGGCGGCCTCGACGATCGCGGTCCACACGGCACTGACCACCTCGAGGGTGCGGCCCTCCGCGTCGAGGCCGACGGAGCGGGCCAGTTCGAGTCCCTCGGCGTTGATCACCTTCGCGTCGGTGAGGGCCACGTCCTCGGTTTCCTCGTCGGGTACCCACTCCGGCTGCATCACCCCCGACAGCCCGGACATGCGGGCGGCCTGACGGACCATCGGTTCCCAGGCCGTGACGACGACGGCGCGGCACGAGGCGAGGAATCGCCCCGCGTACCGCACGGCCCGCTTGGCGTTCTCGGAGCCGTCGTAGGCGATGAGGATGAGATCTGCGGGCATCACGCGTCCCCTGCTGTCGTGGCGGTCCTTGGGGGGCACTTTACCCGCCGCCACGGGTCGTCGGGGCAGGCACGGCGGTGGTCGGCTACCGTCGGTGGCCATGCGGATCCGTCACACCCTCACCGTCGCGGTCGCGGCTGTCCTCGCCGTCGCCGGGTGCGGGGGACAGGACGCGCCCCGGACCCCGGAGCCCACGGCCGCAGCGACGTCGCAGCCCACGTCGACCGTCGCGCAGTCGCCGTCGCCCGCCCCGATGGCGACCGCGTCGCCCGCACCGTCCTGCGGCGACGAGCTGCTCGCGTCGCTGACGCTGCGGCAGCGGCTCGCCCAGCTGCTCAACGTCGGTGTCACCGGCACCGCCGACGCCCTCGATGCGGTGCGGTCCGAACAGATCGGCGGGATCTTCGTCGGCAGCTGGACCGACGTGTCGATGCTGGCGAACCGGGAGATCCCGCAGGTGGTGGCGGCGAGCCGGCTGCCGCTGATGGTCACCATCGACGAGGAGGGCGGCCGGGTCTCGCGCGTGGGGGCGCTGTTCGGCCCCGATCCGTCGGCGCGGGTGACGGCGCAGACGATGACCGTCGAGGAGACGTACCGGATGGCGCTCGAGCGGGGCCGCGAGCTCCGCGAGCTGGGCGTCACCGTCGACTTCGCGCCGGACGTGGACGTGAGCAGCCAGCCGGACGACTCGGTGATCGGCGACCGCTCCTTCTCCGACGATCCGCAGGTGGTGGTGCAGTACGCCGACGCCTACGCGCGCGGCCTGCGCGACGCGGGAATCCTGCCGGTGCTCAAGCACTTCCCGGGCCACGGCTCGGCCTCGGGCGACTCGCACACCGGTGCGGTCACCGCGCCGCCGCTCGACCAGCTGCAGCAGGTGGACCTGGTGCCGTACCGGGAGCTCGTGGATTCCGGGGTCGCGGTGATGCTCGGGCACCTCGACGTGCCGGGGCTGACCGAGGGACTGCCGGCGAGCATCAGCCCGCAGGCGGTGCAGTTGCTGCGGTCCGGAACCGGTTACGGCGCCCCGCCGTTCGACGGGGTGGTCTTCACCGACGACCTGTCGGGCATGCGGGCGATCACCGACACGTACGACATCACCGAAGCGGTGCAGGCGGCGCTCACCGCCGGGGTGGACCAGGCGTTGTGGCTGACCACCGACGACGTTCCGCGGGTGCTCGACCATCTCGAACAGGCGGTGGCGACGGGAGCGCTGCCGGCCGCGCGGGTGGACGACGCGGTGCGCACCGTGGCGCGCGCCAAGGGCGCGCTGGACTGCTGAATCGGCGTCGGAAACCGGCTCCTTACTCTAGAGTAAGGAGCCGGGAGCATCGGGACTTGGAGGAGACATGGCCGGCGGTACCAAGCGACTGCCTCGCGCGGTGCGGGAACAGCAGATGCTGGACGCCGCCGTGGAGGTCTTCTCCGAGAACGGGTTCCACAATACCTCGATGGACGCCATCGCGGCCCGCGCCCAGATCTCCAAGCCGATGCTCTACCTGTACTACGGCTCGAAGGACGAACTGTTCGCCGCGTGTATCAGCCGGGAAGGGCAGCGGTTCGTCGAGGCCCTGACGCCCGCCGGCGATCCCGGGCTCACGCCGCGCGATCAGCTGCGGGTGGCGCTCGAGTCGTTCCTCGGGTTCGTCGACGCCCACCGCAACTCGTGGATGGTGCTCTACCGTCAGGCGATGTCCCAGCAGGCGTTCGCCGGACAGGTGCGCAGCAGCCGGGACCGGCTCATCGAGCTCACCGCGCACCTGCTCGAGTCGAGCACACGCGATCCGGAGCCGGGAACCGACTTCGCCATCATGGCGGTTGCGCTCGTCGGTGCCGGTGAGGCCGTTGCCGACCGCATCGCCGGCGGCGAGATCGACGTGGAGAAGGCCGCCGATCTGCTCGAGAACCTGGCCTGGCGGGGTCTGGCCGGCAAGAAGCGCACCGACCACCAAGGCTGAGAAGCCCGCTACAGCGATGCCGGCGCGGCCGCCGCGCGACGACCCGCGACGTCGCCCAGCGCGACGGACTCGTCCGCGAGCGCGGCGCGATCGACCGCCGCGCCGGCGGCAACGAGCTGCCGCACGATGCGGATGTCCTTCGGGCGCCCGAGGGCGATCGCCCCGACCAGCCGGTCGCCGCGCAGCGCGAGGGCCGTGAAGTCCCGGCCCTCGATCGACCCGCGCACCACGTAGTCGTCGTCGTGGCGGGACCAGCCGGCGAACTGCAGGTTGTGCCCGTACTGGGTGGACCAGCCCCACGGCACCTCCGCGGCGCCGAGCGGCTGCCCGAGTACGGACTTCGCGGCGGCGATGCCCTGGGCCCGGGCGCTGTTCCAGTTCTCCGTGCGGTGCCGGCCGCCGAGCACCGGGTTGGGCTGCTCGATCACGTCGCCCGCGGCGTACACCCCCGCGACGGAGGTGCGGTAGGCCTCGTCGACGACGATGCCGTCGTCGACGGTCAACCCGGCGGCGCGGGCGAGCGCGGTGTCCGGCACCGAGCCCACCGCGACGAGGGCGGCGCCGGCCGTCCAGGCACGCCCGTCCGCGGCGGTGGCCTGCACCCCGTCGTCGTCGCCGGTGAGGGAGCGCAGCGCCACGCCGGTGTGGACGGGCACGTCGCGTTCGGCGTGCAGGCCGACGTACATCTCGGCGACGGTGGGCGGCACGATGCGGGCGAGCGGCGACGGCGCGCTCTCGAGCACGGTGACCTCGGCTCCCAGTTCCCTTGCGGTGGAGGCGACTTCGCAGCCGATCAGACCGGCGCCGACGACGAGGAGCGAGCGGTGCGTCTCGATCGCAGCCCGCAGCGGGGCGATGTTCTCGGCCGTGCGCAGGCTCAGCACCCGGTCCCCGCCGTCGTGGTCCAGCTGGCGGGCGCGGGCGCCCGTCGCCAGGATCACCGCGTCGTAGTCGAGAATCTCGTTGTCCCACAGCCGGATCCGGCGACGCAGTGGGTCGAGTTCGACGACGCGGGTCTCGGTGCGCAGGTCGATGTCGTGGTCGGCCCAGTAGCCGGCCGGTTCGAGCTGTGCCCGCTCCGCGGTGATGCTGCCGGCGAGCAGGTCCTTCGACAGCACCGGCCGCCGGTAGGGCAGCGCGACCTCCTCGCCGATCAGCACGACGCGCCCGGCGAAGCCCTCCTTGCGCAGGGTCTGTGCGGCGGTCGCGCCGGCCACCCCGGTGCCGACGACGACGACAGTCTCGGTCATGTCCGGCTGACCTCGACCATCTCGAAGTCGGACTTGGCGGCGCCGCAGTCCGGGCAGGACCAGTCGTCGGGGATGTCGTCCCACCGGGTGCCGGGGGCGATGCCGTCCTCCGGCCAGCCCTCGGCCTCGTCGTACTCGAATCCGCACTGTAGGCAACGGAACAGCTTGTAGTCGGTGGTCATATCAGCGTCCTTCGAAGTCGATCTTCTCGCGGACCCCGCAGTCGGGGCAGCACCAGTCGTCGGGAATCGCGTCCCAGGGGGTGCCGGCGGGGAAGCCCTCGCGGGGCGCGCCTACGGTCTCGTCGTAGACGTAGTTGCACACCGGGCACTCGTAGGCGGCCATCACTGCGCCCCGTACTCGGCGAGGACCTTGCCGCGCTTGCTCGGCTGGATGTTGGCGCGGGTGATGTCGCCGTCGTAGTGCTCGACGACGCGGTGGTCCATCACCTTGCGCCACAGCGGCGGGATGTAGGCCAGCCCGATCATGCTCGCATAGCCGCTGGGCAGGTTGGGGGCGCCGTCCATGCTCCGCAGGGTCTGGTAACGGCGGGTCGGGTTCGCGTGGTGATCGCTGTGCCGCTGCAGGTGGTACAGGAAGATGTTGGTGACGATGTGGTCGGAGTTCCAGCTGTGTGCGGGGGTGCAGCGCTCGTACCGGCCGGTGGCGGTCTTCTGCCGCAGCAGCCCGTAGTGCTCGAGGTAGTTCACCGTCTCGAGCAGGGAGAAGCCGTAGACGGCCTGCAGGATCAGGAACGGGATGATCACCGGGCCGAACACCGCGACGAGCACTCCGAACAGGACCACCGACATCGCCCACGCGTTGAGGACGTCGTTACGCAGGGTCCACGGGCTCTTGCCGAGACGCTGCAGGCGGGCCTTCTCGAGCTCCCACGAGGACTTCAGGCTGCCCCACACGCTGCGCGGCAGGAACGTCCAGAACGATTCGCCGAAGCGGGCCGAGGCCGGGTCCTCCGGGGTCGACACCCGCACGTGGTGGCCGCGGTTGTGCTCGATGTAGAAGTGGCCGTAAAAGGTCTGGGCCAGGGTGATCTTCGACAGCCACCGTTCGAGGTCGTCCTTCTTGTGGCCGAGCTCGTGGGCGGTGTTGATCCCGACGCCACCCATCATGCCGACGCTGAACGCCAGGCCGATCTTCGAGATCAGCCCCAGGCCGCCGTCGATCCCCAGCCAGGACAGGTTCCCGGTCGACCACAGGTAGCAGGCGAAGACGAGGCTGGCCAGCTGGAACGGGATGTAGGCGTAGGTGCAGTACCGGTAGTACCTGTCGTTCTCGAGCATCTCCATCACCTCGTCCGGCGGGTTCTGCCCGTCGGGGCCGAAGAACCGGTCGAGGATCGGCAGCAGCACGTACACCAGCAGGGGACCGATCCACCACCACATCGGCGAGACCGCGGTCCAGCCGAGTTGGTTGAATCCCCAGACCAGTGTGGTCGCGAGGAAGATCGCCGTGGGCGGGATCAGCCCCATGAGCCACAGATACCGCTTGCGATCGCGCCACTGTTCCACCGGCGTCTGCGCATACCGCCCGATGTCCGACGTCGTCACCGTTCGACCTCCCAGTCCCGTGAAGCGTCCAGTTCGAGGAGCCGGTATGAGCCAGCTCACTGTGATGTGGACAGTACATGATATTGGGTCTGAGCGGTAGACAAAAACTCATATTTTGTAAACCCGCGGGGTCGGAGTGGCCCTCCGGCTCCGCCGTCTCCTTTACAAGCGGGCGTCGCCCGGCTAATCTACAACCAAATGGTTGTAGATCGGATTCGTGAAGACGCGGTGGACGAGCTGTTCCACGCCCTGGCGGACGCCACCCGGCGGGACATCCTGCAGCGCTGCACGCGGGGCGCGGCGTCGGTGTCGCGACTGGCCGAGGCCTATCCCATGAGCTTTGCGGCGGTGCAGAAGCACGTGGCGGTGCTCGAACGGGCCGGCCTCGTCAGGAAGGAACGTCGCGGACGGGAGCAACTCGTGCACACCGACCCGGACGCGATCGACACGGCCCGGCGGGTGCTCGACCAGCTCGAGGGCGCCTGGCGCGGACGAGTGGATCGGATGTCCACCCTGCTCACCGAGGAACCGGATCCGGCCCGGAACGACCCGAGGAAAGGACGACAACGATGAGTGTGACCAGCGTCGAGAAGGACTTCGACACCCTGACCCTGACCCTGATCGCCGACTTCCCCGCACCGCTCGAACGGGTGTGGCAGTTGTGGGCCGACCCCCGGCAGCTGGAGCGGTGGTGGGGACCGCCGACCCACCCGGCGACCGTCGAGCAGCACGATCTGGTCCCGGGTGGCGCCGTCACGTACTTCATGACCGGTCCCGAGGGGGACAAGTACCGAGGCTGGTGGAACGTCACAGCGGTCGAGTCGCCCGAGTCCCTGGAATTCACCGACGGGTTCGCCGACGAGGACGGGACCCCGAACCTCGAGATGCCGACCACCACGGTGCAGATGCAGCTCGTCGAGCACGACAGCGGCACCCGGATGCAGATTCGTTCCGCGTTCGCGTCCCGGGAGCAGATGGAACAACTGGCCGGCATGGGCATGGAAGAAGGCCTGCGGCTTGCCGTCGGCCAGATGGACGCTCTGCTCGCCGGCTGAGCCGCCGGGGCACGCCGCCGCCGTGACCGAGCGAATGTATCGTTGATCTCCTCAGTCCGACTCGACGATACATTCGCTCGGAGCGATTGCGGCGCAGCCGCTCTCAGCGCAGGGTCGCGGTGAGGTGCGGATAGCCCTTCTTCGGGTGGCGCAGCGCCAGGTCCCAGCCGTCGGCGGCGCGCGCGGCGTACAGGTTCACGGTCGCGGGCAACAGGACCGGCTTGCCGAACCGGACCGAGTACGTCGCGTGCGACGGGATGCGGCCCTCCACGGCCCGCAGCGCCGCGGCCGCGCTCCACATGCCGTGCGCGATGGGCTTGGGGAACCCGAACGCCTTGGCGCCGAGCCGGGAGACGTGGATCGGGTTGCGGTCACCCGAGACCGATGCGTAGCGGTCGATCGTCTTCTGGTCCACCCGCAGCGTCGACGTCGGCACCGGGGGGATCTCCTCGGCGCTCGGTTCGGGCTTCGGCTGATCCGACAGCGAGGTGCGCTGCTGGTGCAGGAACGACGACGTCTGCCGCCACACCAGCTCCCGGCCGACGCTGATCTCGCTCACCAGGTCGACGAGCAGGCCCTTGCGGTGCTCCCGAAGGTTCTCGGCATGCACCTTCAGATCCAGCGGCTCGGTCACGGACACGGGCCGCAACTGCTCGATCACGTTCTCGGCGTGGACGGAACCGACGGCGGCGAAAGGAAAGCCCTTCGACACCATCAGCTTCATCACGACGGGGAACGTCAGCGTGAACGGGTAGGTCAGCGGCAGCGTGTCGCCGAAGCGCAGCCCGCATACCTTCGTGTACTCGGCCAGGTTGTCCGGGTCGACGCGCAGGCCGCGCAGCACGAGGGTGTCGTCGGGCAGGCGGTCGCCCGAGGCGCCCACGACGGGCAGCGCCGACAGCACCGCCCGCGCGTAGACGTCGAGAGTCGAAGGGCGCGAGGAGAGTTCGACGACAGCCATCACGCCCCCAGCATGGACTGGCCGCACACGCGCACGACCTGGCCGGTGACCGCGCTCGACGCGGGGTTGGCGAACCAGGCGACGGTCTCGGCGACATCGACGGTCTGCCCGCCCTGCTGCAGCGAACTCATGAGGCGACCGGCCTCGCGGGTGGCCACCGGAATCGCTGCGGTCATGGCCGTCTCGATGAAGCCGGGTGCGACGGCGTTGATGGTGATGTTCTTCTCGGCCAGCACGGGCGCGGTGGCCTGCACCATGCCGATGACACCCGCCTTGGACGCGCCGTAGTTGGTCTGGCCGCGGTTGCCGGCGATGCCGGCGATCGACGACACGTCGACCACGCGGCCGCCCTCCTTCAACGCGCCCTTCTCGACCAGCTTCTCGGTGATCTTCTGGGGGGCGAGCAGATTCACGGCCATCACGGCGTTCCACCGCGCGGCGTCCATGTTGGCGAGCAGCTTGTCGCGGGTGATGCCGGCGTTGTGGACGATGATGTCGGCACCGCCGTGCCGCTCGAGCAGGTACTCGGCGAGCTTGTCGCCCGCGTCGGGGGCGGTGACGTCCAGGGCGAGGGAGACGCCGCCGACCTTGTTCGCGGTCTGCGACAGGGCGTCGCCGGCCGCGGGGATGTCCGCGCAGACGACGTGCGCGCCGTCGCGAGCGAGCACCTCGGCGATCGTGGCGCCGATCCCGCGGGCCGCGCCCGTGACGACGGCGACCTTCCCGGCGAGCGGGCGCTCCCACGACTCGGGCGCCCTCGCGTCGCCGGCGCCGACGCGGATCACCTGACCGGAGACGAATGCGGACTTCGCGGACAGCAGGAAGCGCAGCGTGGACTCGAGGCCCGGCAGGCCGGTGGCGGCGTCGGGGGAGACGTACACCAGCTGGGCCGTCGCACCGCGGCGCAGTTCCTTGCCGACGCTGCGGGTGAAGCCTTCGAGCGCGCGCTGGGCGATGCGCTCGTCCACGGAGGAGGCTTCCTCCGGGGTGGTGCCGAGCACCACGACGCGCCCGCTCGGGCCGAGACCCTTGATCGCGGGCTGGAAGAAGGTGAACAGCTGCTCGAGGCCCGCGACGTCCGTGATGCCGGTGGCGTCGAAGACGAGCGCACCGTACGCGGTGTCGGCAGGATCGGCGAAGGGGTAGTCGGTCAGCAGAGTGCGGATCGGTTCGACGAGGCGGCCGTTGCCCCCGACGAGCAGCGGGCCGGCCAGCGGCGGCTGACCCGGCTCGTACCGGCGCAGCTTCTCCGGCTTCGGCAGGCCGAACTGTTTGGCGAGGAATGCTCCGGGCGCGGACCCGATCAACTGGGCATAGAGGCCGGGGGCGCTCTTGGTTTCAGCCACGATTCCACCTTCTCTGGTTCGGACGTCGGTATTGTCGGGAGGGGCCGACGGTGTGGTGTCGACAACGAACTTACTCGCGAGTAAGAATAGTAGCCAGAGTCTGTATCCACCAGCATCCCGGGAGACGTCAGTGACCACCACCGCTCGTTCCACGCAGCTGCGCCGTGTCGCAATCCTCGGCGGCAACCGGATCCCGTTCGCCCGGTCGGACCGCAAGTACGCCCGCGCGTCGAACCAGGACATGTTCACCGCCACCCTCGACGGGCTGGTGAGCCGGTTCAACCTCCAGGGAGAACGGCTCGGTGCCGTCGTCGGCGGGGCCGTCCTCAAGCACAGCCGCGACTTCAACCTGATCCGCGAGTGCGTACTCGGCAGCGCGCTGAACCCGCACACCCCCGCCTGGGACCTGCAGCAGGCCTGCGGCACCGGCCTGCAGTCGATCGTCTCCGTCGGTGACGCCGTCGCCGCCGGCCGCATCGAGGCCGGCATCGGCGGCGGCGTCGACACCACCTCCGATGCCCCCATCGGCGTCAACAACGAGCTGCGCGAGTTCCTGCTCTCCCTCAACCGGGCCCGCTCGACCGGCGACCGCATCAAGCTGCTCGGCCAGGTCCGGCCGTCGATGCTCGGCGTCGAGATCCCCCGCAACGGCGAGTCCCGCACCGGTCTGTCGATGGGCGAGCACGCGGCGATCACCACCAAGGAATTCGGCATCGCCCGGGAGGCCCAGGACGAGCTGGCCGCGGCGAGCCACCGCAACATGGCCGCCGCCTACGACCGTGGCTTCTTCGACGACCTGGTCACCCCGTTCCTCGGCCTCACCCGCGACGACAACCTGCGCCCGGACTCGACGGTCGAGAAGCTCTCCGGCCTGAAGCCGGTGTTCGGCGTCGAGCTCGGCGGCGCCACCATGACCGCGGGCAATTCGACCCCGCTCACCGACGGTGCGTCGGCAGCGCTGCTGTCGTCGGAGGAGTGGGCCGCGGAGCGCAGGCTGCCCGTGCTCGCCTACCTCGTGGACTCGGAAACCGCGGCCGTCGACTACGTCCACGGTGGCGACGGCCTGCTCATGGCCCCGACCTACGCGATCCCGCGGCTGCTGAAGCGCAACGGCCTGACACTGCAGGACTTCGACTTCTACGAGATCCACGAGGCGTTCGCCTCCGTCGTCCTGGCCACGCTCCAGGCGTTCGAGTCGGAGGAGTACTGCAAGGGCCGGCTCGGTCTGGACGCTCCGCTCGGGTCCATCGACCGCAGCAAGCTCAACGTCAACGGTTCGTCGCTGGCGGCCGGGCACCCGTTCGCCGCGACGGGCGCCCGCATCGTCGCGTCCCTGGCGAAGATGCTGCATGAGAAGCGGCAGGAGACCGGCAAGCCTGTGCGGGGCCTCATCTCCATCTGCGCCGCAGGTGGGCAGGGTGTGACCGCCATCCTCGAGGCCTGAGCCGACCGCGGCGGCCCCGTCCGGAAAAAATCCCGGAAGTCTGTAACGCCCCGGCGGGGCCGCCGATAAACCAGTCGACCTCGCGTTGCTGCCTGACCCCCGACCTGGCGGCAGCGCGAGGTCTTTCGCTTCGCCGCGGGGGCTCGGACCGCCCATCGGCTCGGGGGCGCTGGGACCCGACATTAGGCTGGATACCGAGTGGTGCGCCCGATCCGGGGCGCACCCCGGTGAAAGGACACGGGTGAGCGGCAAGAGCGGGACGAACGACCCCGAGGACGGCCAGGACGAGGTTCGGTCCGCCGTCCCCGAGCCGGAGGCGACGCCCCAGGACGCCGCTGCCGACCGGACGGAGGCCGTCCCCGTCGCGAGCGCCGAGCCCACCCCACCCCCGCAGGCCGTCGCCGGCGACGCGGCCGGCGACGGCCTGCGGG